>JAKPEO010000028.1 GCA_029551925.1 bacterium | reverse complement strand
TATGAATTTGCTGTAAAAATTTTGAAGTATGATATACCTGTGATATTGATAGATTATCCGTGGAATCGTCAAGAAGATAAACAATGCAATAATCTTTATAGAATGACAAATTTGCGAGAAGTATTGAAATTTATAGAAATGCAATTTAAATAATGAGTTTGTAAAGTTTGAAAATTGATTTTATAAAAAAATATGAAATATAGAATCGGAGGAAAAGTAAACAATGGCAAAAGAAAGAACAAAAAAAATTAATGCGTGGTTTGAGTGTATTAATGGTTGTAAAAAATATTCTCTTGATGAAATAGTGTATAGATGCGGGGAGTGCGGAGATTTATTAGAAGTTCGCCACGATCTATCGGCATTAAAAAAAATGAAGAGTGGAGAGCAGTGGAAAAAATTGTTTGACAGCAGATTAGGCACCACACAATGGCCGTATGGCAGCGGAGTATGGAGCAAGAAAGAATTTGTATTGCCGGAGATAGATAATGAGAATATTATTTCAATGTTTGAAGGGAACACGAATTTATTTTGGGCACGGCGTTTTGGAAAAATATTAGGAGTGGAAGATTTATGGATAAAATTATGCGGAAATACTCATACTGGCTCTTTTAAAGATTTAGGAATGACTGTTTTGATTTCACAAGTAAATGATATGATAAAGAACGGCAAGAAAATATTAGGGGTAGCGTGCGCATCAACAGGCGATACATCAGCGGCGTTAGCTGCTTATGCTGCTGCGGCAGATATACCGGCAATAGTATTTTTGCCGCAAGGTAAAATTTCAAATGCTCAATTAATCCAACCAATTGCGAACGGTGCAATTACTGTTGCGATACAGACTGATTTTGACGGATGTATGAAGATAGTTCAAGATATAACAGCTAAACACAATATATATTTAGCGAATTCAATGAATTCATTGAGAGTAGAAGGTCAAAAAACAATAAGTATAGAAATATTGCAGCAATTTAATTGGGAAGCACCAGATGTAATAATTATTCCCGGCGGTAATTTAGGTAATGTTTCTGCATTAGGTAAAGGATTTGATTTGATGTTAGAATTAGGGATGATAACCAAAAAGCCGAGGATTATAGTAGCGCAAGCACAACGCGCTAATCCGCTGTATTTGAGTTATAAAAAGGGTTTTAAAGAATTTAAGCCGGTCGCAGCACAGAAAACAGCGGCGTCGGCAATACAGATAGGTAATCCTGTAAGCGTAAATAAAGCTATAAGGATATTGAAATCATATAATGGTATAGTTGAGCAAGCGACAGAAGACGAATTAGCAAATGCGAGCGCATTAGGCGATTTGACTGGTTTGTATAATTGTCCGCATACAGGCGTAGCGCTTGCTGTATTGATAAAATTAATAAAAAACAAACAGATAAAAAAATCAGATAGAGTTGTAGTTATATCAACAGCGCACGGTTTGAAATTTTCGGAATTCAAGATAAATTATCATGAAAAAAAATTAGAAGGTGCACAATCGAAATATTCAAATTTGCCGATACAAAGTTTGCCAGACACAAAAAAAGTCGAAAAAATTATTTTCAAAAATTTAGAAAAAAGAAAAAGGGAATTTAAAATTTAAAAGAAATAGCAAAGTAATTAATTTAAGAAGAATAGCTGTAGTGACAAACTTACGGTAAAAATAATCATATTACCATCATAATAAGTGATTGAATAAAAAAAGCATATAGTCGACGCTATTTTGCGATTTACTATGAAATAAATTATTGTTCGTTTGTTAAAAAGATGTAATTTTTTAGAAACGCGCTCTCAGGATTTTTTATAGAATGGTAATTTTGTGATAAGCGCTTTTTTTAAAGCGCCGCGAATGTCAATGAAAATTTCTGTATTAATTTCAGCATAGTTAATATTAATATAGCCGATGCCGATTGCTTTATTAAGTGTCGGCGAATGCGTGCCGCTTGTGATAATACCGCATTCTTGATTATTTATAAAAATTTTTTGTCCCTGCCTACATATCCCTTTATCAATCATTTCGATACCAATAATCTTTTTATTAATTCCATTGTTTTTTAATTTTTCTATTATATCCTCGCCAATATAGCCATTGCCTTTTAATGTCCAATATAGATTCGCCTCGAGCGGATTCGTGGTTTCGTCAATGTCATTTCCGTAGAGCATTAATCCGGCTTCGATGCGTAGAGTATCCCGCGCCCCTAGTCCTGCTGGTTTAACAAAATCATTTTTGATTAACACTTCATAAATTTCGCCAGCGTATTGATTTTCAATTAATATTTCATACCCATCTTCACCAGTATACCCTGTTGTTGCGATTAAACACGGAATATTTTTTAATGAAATTTCTAAAAATCTGAATCTCGGCAAATTCTGTAATTCCGTAGATGATTTGCCGCATAATGATAATATAATTTCCTTGCTTTTTGGTCCTTGCAGCGCAAGTAAAGAATAGTTATCGCTTACATTTGAAATTTTTATATTTTTGTAGTTTTCAGAATTTTGTATATTAATCAACCAATTGTAATCTTTTTTAATATTTGAAGCATTAACTATTAATAAAAATTTGTCTGAATGGAATTTATATACTATTAAATCATCGATTATCCCGGCATTATAATTTAGCATTAGAGTATATACCGCTTTGTTGTTAGGAATATTGACAATATCATTTGTTAGTATTTTAGCAAGAAAATTTTGCGCCGCGTTATTTTGTTCTTTAGATTGAACAAAAATTTCGCCCATATGCGAGACATCAAATAATCCTGCATAATTGCGTGTGTATTTGTGTTCGTCTATAATACCAGAAAATTGTAGAGGCAATTCCCAACCGTGAAAATCTACGAATTTAGCATTAAGTTTTTTTTGGCAGTCGTATAGAATTGTTCTTTTCATTATTTTTGCTGCGAACTTATACCCATTTATTTTTCTTTAAATATAAGTATGTTAGATAACCTACTATTATACAGCTGAAGCCAAAGCCTAAATAACTCCAAACCCATTTATCTTCGCCGCCGGTCATCATAGTATATTCAGACATTCCGCCGACGCCAGTCAAAAAAGTTAAAGGCATCACGATAGTCATAATTACAGTTAATCTTTTCATAACTATGTTCATTTTGTAAGATGAAATTGACAATTGCGCGTCGAGCGTGTCTCTTGACATTTCTATATAATCGTTTAATGTATTTTTTATTTGTTCCAAGTCATTTATTATTTCATTATAATACATTATGCTGTCTTCTGAAAAATAAGAGTTTTCATATTTCATTAATTCTTCAATAACTTCTAATTGCGGCATTAATATTTTTCTAACAAGAGATAGATTTCTTTTTATTTTATAAATGTCATTAATTGTATCGTCTTCTGCTTTTGACAATACTTCTTTTTCCACTTCATCTAATTTTTTTGCAACTTTTTTTAATACCGGAATATAGGATTTAATCATCAACCCCATGACTCGCGCGACAATAAAGTCAATACCTTTTGTCGCTAATTGATCTTTTATTAATAATTCCTGTTTAACTTCTTCAACATACGGAATAGGTTTTAAGTGTGTCGTGACAAGAAAATTTTTTGCAACAAAAAAATCTATCTCCCAAGTTGCTATTCTATTGTCTTCATCGTGATAAAATAAAGAATGAAAAGCGATAAATAAGTAATCATCATATTCATCAATTTTCGGATGGTCATTGAAAATAATAGCATCTTCGATTGTTAAAGGATGGAATTTAAAAGTATCTTTTAGAATAAGATTATTTTCTTCATCTGTCGGTGCTGACAAATCAATCCAAAAAAAGCCTTGACTATTAGGAAATTTTTGTTTAAATTCTTCAAATGAAATATTTTGAGATTTTATTCCATCGAAATATATGATTGTTATCATTTTGAATTCCCTTTTTTAACTTTTTTATGAAGATATGTAATATAATATATTATTATAAAAATCAACCCTAAAAAAATCAACAAAAAAAAAATTATTTTCTGAAAATTTTCAGAGAGCGCAGTTATAAATTGTTCCTCAAAAATTAAGGAATATTTGTGCTAAAAAAAAATACCGTAAAGTCTGCAAAGATTTACGTAAACTTCGCTAAAAAAACTGAAACCAAAAAACAGATAATATTATTTTTACAAGATTTATCTGTCGTTTATCTTTTATTGCTGCACTTATTATAAGACGTGCTGCTAAATCTGAAACGGTTTTCAAGCCACCATATAATTTACTTTGCCGAAATCCCATTATTTTTGATGAATCATTTTCATCTACAATTATTCCGCCTTTTAAAAGTTTTTCTAAACCTTCAACAAGAGATTTCGGCTAATCAGTCATATTTATAATATTTTTCTGTAAAAATTATCCCCGTTCAGTATATACTGCGCTTTGATTGATATTTTTATTATTTTTTTAGGTGGCACTTGTGTTATATTTTCTTATTTTCATTATTAAATCACTGATTTATCTTGAAAAATGATAAATGTTAATTATAATAATTAAATTATGAAAAAAATACCTTATGGTTTGCAAAATTTTGAGACCTTAATAATGGACAACCATTATTATGTAGATAAGACGAAATATATAGAAGTATTAGAAAACTTGAATGTTCGTTATCCTGTATTTTTAAGACCGCGCAAATTCGGCAAGAGTTTGTGGGTCGTAATGATGAATTATTATTATGATATTCGTCATAAAGACAAATTTGAAAAATTATTTGGAAACTTGTATATAGGCAAGAATCCCACGCCATTACGTAATTCGTATTATGTATTAAATTTTGATTTTTCCGGGCTGACGATAAGAGATGAGCGAGCATTATTTGAAAGTTTTCGCAATAAAGTTTATAGTAGTATTAAATTATTTGCAACGCTCTATAAAATGGAACATTTAATGAACGATATAATTGAAAACTCTGAACCTGCTGATATGCTAATAAAATTATTTAATGGTTTTCAAACTCTGCAATTATCCAATAAAATTTATATAATAATCGACGAATATGACCATTTTGCAAATGAGTTGGTGGGTTTTAGAATAGAATCATTTAAAGCGATAGTAAGCAAAACAGGTTTTGTTAGAAAATTTTTTGAGACAATCAAAGACGGCGCAAAGAGCGTAGTAGATAGAATATTTATAACAGGCGTAAGTCCGATTACGCTCGATAGTATGATGAGCGAATTTAATATAGCAATGAATATCACATTAGAACCGGAATTTAATTCAATGCTCGGATTCACAAAAGAAGAAGTATTAGAGATGACTAAATATTATAATTGCGATGAAAAGATATTTGAAGAATTACAGTGCTGTTATGACGGTTATCAATTTTCGACAGATGCAAATGTTGAAAAAGTATTTAACAGCGATAAGGTGCTATATTTTTTAACTAAATATCAATCGAGTAAAAAAAGTCCGCAGGTGATAGTTGACCCAAATATTTCGAGCGATTATACAAAAATTCAAAAACTAATAGAACTAAATCCAAATTATAAAAATCTGTTAACAGAAATATTGAATAACGAAGAAATCTCGACAACCATCACCCGCGAATTTAATTTAGAACGCGAACAGACTCGCGATGATTTTTTGTCATTAATGTTTTATCTCGGATTTTTGACAATAAGACGCGGAAACACAGTAGAGACAATATTAAGCGTGCCGAATTATGGAATGCAAGTTTTATATTATGATTATTTTGCTAACTTATTAAAATTAGAAAAAATAGATATACCTGATGTCATAAAAAAAATGGCGTATTACGGCGGCATCACAAAATTATGCGAAAAGATAAATGAAATATTGAAAAATTTATTAAATCGCGATTTTATAAAATTCGATGAAAAACATATTAAATTAGTAATCATAACATACATATTGCAAATGCCTCATCAAGTATATATAGTAAAAAGCGAATACGAAGTCGAAGGCGGATATATAGACATAATGCTGTGGTGTAGATACGAAGAGATAAAATATGAATTAATGATAGAATTAAAATATTTAAAAAAAGAAAATACGAGCGAGGAGATTATCGCGGAGAAACTATCAGAGGCGCGCAGACAGGTAGAACGTTATTGCACAGCAAAGGAATTATCGTAAGAAAAATATTTGCGCAAATATGCGATGGTCATAGTCGGCGCAGAAATTGCAAAAGTCGAAGAAGTGAAATAAAAAACATATTTAATAGGCGAGGATAAAAATGAGTATATTTAAAGCATACGATATTAGAGCGATATATGGCGAAGATTTAAAAAAAGAAGATTTGCCTCGGCTCGGCAATGCTCTTGCCAAATTTTATGAAAATGCGAAAAATATAGTTATCGGCAGGGATATGCGCATATCAGGCGCAGATTTTTTTGACGCTATATCCGCTGCATTTATTAATGCCGGGATAAATGTAATTGATATAGGCATAGTCGATACTCCGTCTGTATCTTTTGCTGTAGGTTATTATAATTATTGCGGCGGCATACAAATAACAGCTTCTCATAATCCCGCTAAATATAATGGTTTAAAATTATGTACTTATAATGCTCGTCCAATAAATTATGACAACGGCATAAATAAAATAGAATATAATTTTAAAAATAACATTATGCCGCGTCAATCAGAAATAAAAGGTAAAATTATTAAAAAGGATATAAAAAACGATTATATAAATTGGCTGCGTTCACAGATTACAGATATAAAAAAATTGAAAATAGTCGTAGATGCCGGTAATGGTATGGCTGGCAAATATATAAAAGATTTATTAAACGTATATAATATTGATTTGATACCTTTATATTTTGAATTAGATGGCAGTTTTCCAAATCATGAAGCTAATCCATTAAAATACGAAAATCTAAAAGATTTACAAAAAAAGGTTAAAGAAACAAACGCAGATATAGGCGCGGCGTTTGACGGCGACGCTGACCGCGTATGTTTTGTCGACGAACGCGGCGAGATAATACAATGCGATTTAATAACAATATTAATAGCAAAAATATTATTACAAAAAAATCCGCAGCAAAAAATTTTGTATGATTTGCGTTCGTCAAAAGTATGTTTTGAAGAAATCCAAAAATTTGGCGGTACCCCGATAATTTCGCGAGTAGGACACGCTTATATTAAACAGCAGCTCGCTGAAGAAAATGGAATTTTTGCTGGAGAATTATCTGGACATTATTATTTTCGCGATAATTATTATTGCGATAATGGTTTGCTTGCATTTTTGAAGGTATTAGAATTTTTATCAAATGCTCGTCAAAAATTAAGCGAGATAATTAAACCGCTTCGTAAATATTATGCGAGCGGCGAGATAAATTCAAAAGTCAAAAATCCAGATAAAATTATAAATTTAATTGAAGAAAAATATAAAAATCAAGCATTAAAAATTTTTAGATTAGACGGATTATCAATAGAATTTTCTGATTATTGGTTTAATCTCCGCAAATCTAATACCGAGCCGGAACTTCGATTAAATTTAGAAGCGCGAAATTTTGAGACTATGCAGAAAATGCGCGATCAAATTTTAGATGATATAAGGCAATTTGACAAAAATGAAAATAAATAATATTTGCGTATTTTGCGGGTCAAATAAAAATATTAATGAGCCCTATAAATCCGAAACAGAAAAATTAGCGAAATTATTAGTAAAAAATAATCTTACATTAGTTTACGGCGGCGCTAATGTAGGGCTGATGGGCGTGTTGTCTGATACAATGATGAAAAATAACGGTAAAGTAATTGGTATTATTCCAAAATTTATGATGCTGCGCGAAATAGCGGATACAAATATTACTTCATTAATTTTAGTGAATACAATGGCAGAACGCAAAAAACGAATGATTGAAGAATCTGATGCGTTTATTGCTTTGCCGGGTGGCATCGGGACATTAGACGAAATATTTGAAGTAATTGCATTAACACAATTAAATAAAATAGTCAAGCCCTGCGCTTTTTTGAATATAAACGGTTATTATGATAAACTGATTGAGTTTCTTGAATATGCAGTTTCAGAAAATTTTATTTCTTCACATATTATCAAAAAACTGATTATTACGAATACGGCAGATGTTTTATTGAAAAAAATGTTAGACATATCTAACATTTAACAAATAGATGAAGGTTTTACTAATACAGCCGCCGATTGAAGATTTTTATATTACAAACCAGCGCACTTTTCCATTAGGGTTATTGTATATTGCCAGCGCTTTATCCATTAATAATTTTGAAGTGAAGATACTTGATTGCATTACTGGCATCAACCCAAAAAAAATAAAAATTGACGATGATTTGAAATATTTAAAAGATTATTATTTAGAAGATTTTGCCCCCACTCGTATTTTTTCAGATTATTATAGATTTGGTCACAGCATTGAAGAATTAACTGAAATTATCAAATCCGAAAAGTTTGATGTTTATTGCATTTCTTCTAATTTTACAGCATATTATAAAACCGCCTTTGAATTAGCTAAAATTATAAAGCGAATTTATCCGGAAGCCATAGTCATCGGCGGCGGATATAATGCTAAAATTATGTTTGACTATTTTTTAAAGAGCAAATATTTTGATTTCATTGTTTTTTATGAAGGCGAACGAACGCTTGTTGAATTATTGAAAAATCTGCAAATCCCAGAAAAAGTCAATAATATCGCATTTCTCAAAAACGGTGAAATATTGAAAACATCGGTCTTGGCGAATTTTGATATAAACGAATATCCATTGGATTTAAAATACATAGATACTAATAAATATCGCATCGGCAAAAATAAATTGATGACAATATTAACATCGCGCGGCTGCCCGTATAATTGTAAATTTTGCACTGTAAATAATAATATTTCAGCAATTTATCAAACAAAAAATATTGAACTATTGAAACGCGAATTAATAGCAAATATAAAAAAATATCAGATACAAGCGTTAAATGTCGAAGACGATAATTTCGGATTAGACGAAAATTATTTTTTAGAACTTTGCTCTTTTTTAAAAACTGAATTTCCTAATATACGCTTATATTTTATGAACGGTTTGCATTATCTTAATTTAAACGAACAAAAAATCAAAGCGTTGAAATTCGCAGGATTGAAAAATCTTAATGTTTCAATTGTCAATACAAATACTGATATATTAATGCGTCGCGCAGATTTTTCAAAACTCGAAGAGATAATAAAAATTGCGCAAAACGAAAAATTAAATTTAACAGTATATTTTATAATTGGCTTGCCAAATCAAACTATTTCTGAAATTATCAATATAATCAATTTTTTAAATCGCCATCAAGCGATAATCGGACCGAGTATTTTTTATGCTTTGCCAGATATGCCATTGAATAATTTTATTGACATTTCCAATATTAAATGGACGCAGATGCGAATGACGGCAGTTGGCTATGAAACTCAATATTTAGATAGATTGACGCAATTAACGCTTTTACGATTTATTCGCTTTATAAATTTATCTAAAATGTATCGTGTATTGGATAAATTCGATTATAAATTTGAAAATTTGAAAATTGAAACTTTTACGAAATTTAATGACGAACAATTGTTTTATATTTTAAGGGATTTACTAAAAAAATTTAATAAAATTTATGGCATAAACAAAATAGTGAAAA
The DNA here is from genome assembly GCA_029551925.1 of bacterium. Classification (GTDB taxonomy): domain Bacteria; phylum JAGOBX01; class JAGOBX01; order JAGOBX01; family JAGOBX01; genus JAKPEO01. Next base: position 50,856 of record JAKPEO010000028.1, on the reverse strand, counting down.
ACAAAAATAAATTTATCTATGAATTTTATGAACATTTGCAAAATTTTGAATTGCCATACGGTGCGGTTGACTGGTAAAAAAACAAAAAAGGCGGAATACTGATTAAGTATTCCGCCCAAGATAGGCAAGTATGTAAATAATTAATTACAAGAGTAATGCAGCAGCTTCAGCGGCAATATTCCCTTGTAATGACACAGCGCCAGCTGGATTAGTATTGAGATAATCCTTGACGCTATTTAATTTTTCAATTGCTTCCATAAAACTAGACAAACTAAATTCTACTGCCCGCATATTTTCGCGAGTAATAGACACAACATCGCTTTCTACTTTTTTCGGCTGCTCAGAAGTTTTTGGCTCTTCTTTGGCAACCTTTTCTTCTTTTGCTGTGTCTTCTGCGCGGGCTGAATTTTGAGCAATCGCAGTTTGATAGCTGGAAGCTAAAATTTCGCTTGTAACCATCATGGTTCTCCCCCCCTCACATCCTTATTTGTTACCTTACCTATTGATAATATAGCACATCCCAAAATAAAAATCAAGTTTTTTCGAATTTTTTTGTGAATATTTTTTTAATGCATTTAATATGAACATTATTTTTTTATTATGGATGGTGCTTGTAAAAAGTTCCAATATTTGTGTCTTATAATAATTAAACGCCTTCGTTTTTTTATTTTTTTTTACAAATTCTCGCACAGAAAAATTTTGCTGGTTTAAAAGCAGTGAAACTTTTTTTCTTTGCATTCTCTGCGTCTTTGCTATGAATAATATAATTAAAAAACTAAATATCGTAATGCAGTTGTTTTAAATCTTTAATTAATTGTTTTATTCGTATTGTCCAAGTGTGATTTTTCAAAAATTCGCTGCGCGCAAATTCTGAATATTCTTTTTTTAATTTAGGATTAGCCAAAATATTTTGTATTTTTTCTTTCAAATTAGCCAAATCATCGCTGTTAAAAAAATATCCGATTTTTTGATCATTGAAATTTTCTGCAATATAATTGTTAGTATCAGCGACTATTATATTTCCTAATGACATCGAGTAAGTCAATCGCTCTGACATTGAATAAATCATACTTGGCGAAATAGTTAATACAACAGCAGTGTTAGCCATAAACATTAATGTTTTATCAAATGGCAAATTTTTATTTATGACAAATTTGTTTTTTTCAAAATCTTCTGGATTAATATTTCCGAATATCGCAAGCGCCATATCTTTCAAAGCATTTAAAATATTCAAACGATTATTCATTCTAAAATAACTATCTACAATATGATACAATTTGATTTCTAACAAAAATTTTTCGTTTTCGGCAATTGATATAATTTTAAAAAAATCTGTTTTTATTTCTTCAAATAGCAAATCAGTATAAATTAATTTATATTTTTCCGCATATTCATTCAATTTATTTTCAAGATACTCCACTAAAATAGTAAGATTATTAAAATATTCAAGCGCTCTGTTACGCCATTCGTTTTTGCTGCCGAGCGACCCGAAAAACGCAATCGGAATTTTTCTGGTGTTTATATCTTTCATTTCTTGAAAAATATTTTCAGGTGCGCCAAACGGCATAAACAGCGCATTTTTATGATAAAATACATTTTTTATTATTTCTTGATGCGCTTTGTCTATACTGACGGGAATGAATTTATCTGTTACATAATCTAATGTTTGAGTATGATAATACGGGCTATCTACTAATAAAGTAATCCATTTAGAATTAATTTTTTTCAATATTTCGCTGAAAGTTCCGTCACCTAAAAAACCATTGATACTAAATATATAATCCGCTTTAATTTGAAAATCAATTTTTTTTAAATATTCATAATGCGCTATTTCTACCGCATATCCTAATTTTTGAAATGCGTCCGCTATATGAATGAGCATTAATCCAATAACATTATATTGTCCTGCTTTTTCAACAAATAATATTTTTTTCATTTAGTCATCTCTTAAAAAAAAATTCAATTTCATTCATACATTCTTTGCAGACTTCGTAAACTATCGGAATATCAGCGGGCAGCGATTTCAAAAATTTTGAGCCGTAATTTTTTGTCTTTATTCTGTTGTCGAGTATAACTATTATTCCCTTATCGTTTTTTGTTCTTATTAATCTGCCTACGCCTTGCTTTAATTTTATAACTGCTTTTGGCAATTGATATTCGTTAAAAGCATTATGTCTGTGTCTTTTTAAATATTCTGTTTTCGCTTCAACTATCGGATCATCCGGCGTTTTGAACGGCAACTTGAATAATACCACAATTTCTAAAGCGTCGCCGCGCACATCTACGCCTTCCCAAAAACTGTCAGTTGCAAATAATACAGATTTATATTGCTTGCGAAATTTATCTATCAACTGTCTTCTTGATTCTTCGCCTTGCACAAGCACATTGAATTTTGCTTCTGAAAGTTCGGCTCTTAATTTATTCAGAGTTTTTTGCAGTTGCAGATACGAAGTGAATAATAAAAATGTATTGCGTTCAGTTTTAAATAAAAGATCTTTTAAAAAATTAGAAGTGCGGTCAGTAAATGTTTCATTATCAGGTTCAGGCAAATCGCGCGGTATGATTAATTTTGCCTGTTCTTTATAATTAAAAGGAGTATCTAAAATTAATTTTGTAATATTGTCTTCTTCTAATTTATCCACGCCCAATGACTTTTTGAAAAAATTAAATTCTTTTGATATTGTCAATGTCGCAGAAGTGAATATTATTGTTTTATGCGGGACTATAACGCTTTCAAAAAAAATTTCAGAGACATCAATCGGCATCGAATAAAATTCAATATGATCTTTTTCAATATTTGGTATTTCTATCCACCGCACATTATTATCAAAATTTTGCGGATTTACAAATTCTTTGATATTCGCGCTAATGCTATCTATTTTCCGCATAATCGCAGTTAATTCGTTTATTATTGTGTTATTTATTTCTTTTTGCGATTCTTTATCGTTATCGCTGATTAATTTTTCATAGAGTTTAATTGCTTTTTCAATTTTTTTAGATAATTCATTATATTTTTTTAAAAGTTCTGATAATAATATCTCGCATTCATCTAAATAATATTTATCGCATAATATATCATCTGTTATTCTAATTTTCAAACTTTTCAATAAATTATTTTTTTTGCTATTTTGCCGCTCGCAAAAATAATTTTTAATTATCAAGAAATATTCTTTTTGTTCATCGCGAAGTTCTTTTATATTTACAATTACTTCGTTATTGATGAATTCTAGAATTTTCTCTTTTTTCTCGATTTTACTGTCGAATATGATTTTGTTGCGGATATACGCTAATTTTCCTTTTTCTTTGCCGTGCCACAAATGATAAAATTTAGACAATATTTTATCAAGCCCGGCACTCGAAAAATCAGCGCCTAAGTGTTTTATTGCCGTATCGTCAATATTATGCGCTTCATCAATTATTAATCTTCTGAATTCAGGAAGCACGCCGAATATCTTATAATTTTTTTGGATAAATTTCAGCATTATATCAGACAGCAATATATGATGATTTACAACTAAAATATTAGCGCTGTTCGCTTTTATCCGCATTTTGTTCACAAAACATTCTTGAAAATATTTGCATTTAGTATGCATACAATTATCTGTTTCTGAACATATCTCGTCCCATAGTTCGGATAATGGTATAAAATTCAAACTGCTTTTAGAACCGTTATCAGTAATTTTTATCCACTCCAATATTTCATTTAATTGTAAATGTTTTTTATCGGTAATATTGAATAATTCCGGCTGCTCAGACGCTTTGTATAATCTATTTAGACATATATAATTATTGCGGCCCTTGACTAAAATGTATTCAAATTTTAACGGCAGAATTTTTCGGATGACCGGCAAATCTTTTTCTATAATCTGTTCTTGTAAATTTATTGTGTTTGTCGCAATTACTACTTTTTCTTTGTTGGTTATTGACCATAAAATTGCAGGTATTAAATAAGATATTGTTTTGCCGGTGCCGGTGCTCGCTTCAATTAAAGAAATGGAATTATTATTAAATGTATTCAAAACATTCAGAGCCATTGTTTTTTGCTGTGGTCTGTATTCATATCCGCGAAATAATTTTTTTAAAATACCGTTTTCTGAAAAATATTTTTCTATTTCGCTATTCTCGATTTTTTTTAAATGTTCTTTTTCAAATGGCTCAACTATCGCATAAATTTCTGAAACCGCGTTATTTATTATATATGAAGCTACACCAAAACTACCTAAATATGAAGCGATATTGTTATCAGCATCAGAAGGCGTTAGACTGCCAGAAGGATGATTGTGTATGACAACATCGCCTACTGATAAATTTCTAAGAATAGCAGGCACGCTGAAACTATTGCCGCGGGCAATTATTTCTACATCTATTACTAATTTGTTGTCATCAGTTAATCCGCGAAAAAAAACCTCGTTAAATTTTGCTGCGACAATAGCATTTTGAATTTTTTCAATTGCCGTAGCGCTGATATAATTTTGCAATTTCATTATTTTAATAATGTATCAAAAAATCTCGGCATAATTGGCGGTTTTTGATAATATTTATTGGCTAATTCTCGCGACGTATTTAATTGTTTTTCTTGCTTTTTATAATCTTCGAGTTTTACTGAATATTCGGCGATTATATTTTGTTTTAGAGTGTTTATCTCTTCTATTATTTCAATAAGTTTTTCTCTTTCGCTTTTTGAATAGATGTATTTATTTTTTTGTAAATTTTCATCGATTTTTTTGAGTTCATCAATTTTTTCTTGCTCTTGATTTATTAAATTTTCGAGTTCTTCGACCTTGTCTAATTTTGTTTTTTGCGCGCTGATTATTTCCTTTATTTCTTTTAATAGCAAAAATTTTTTTTCAATCATAAAAAATTACCCTGAAATATTCAAAGTGCCGCCCGGAATATTTTTATCCGGCGGCTGATAGTCTGTGCTCTGTTGTTGCATTTGCGGTTGAACAAATTTTGACTGCTGCATTTCATTTGTTTTTTTTACTGCTATATCCCACGCTGATTTCAGTTCAGTTAATAATTTTATCACTTCGGAAGCAATATTCGGATCTTTTTTTAAATTTGATTCAACTAATCTACGATTCATATATTCATATAAACTATACAAATTTTTTGCAATCTCGCCGCCTTGTTCCATATTTAATGCCAGCATTAATTCTGTAATAATATCCTGCGCTTTTATTATGTTTTTATTTACTATATCATAACGTTTCTCCGGCATATTTTCTATCGCAACATTTATAAAACGTATAGCGCCTTCATACATCATCAGAATCAATTTGCCTTGACTTGCTGTTTGTATTGCTGATTTTTTATATTGATTATACGGATTTTGCCCCATAAATTTCCTACGCAAAAACACAAAAATTTTTTTTATCATACTACCAAAAAAAAATATTTCAAGAAAAATTTAAAAAAAATTGAACTTTCAAAAATCACTTGATTAATCTTTGGATATTTAGTATAATATTTTTTTTTTAATATTTTTAAGGTTACTATTTTTTTAAAGGAATAGATATTTTATGTTTGTTTATAATACTTTTACCAAAACAAGAGAAAAATTCGAACCTACAGACGCGTCGAAAGTGAAAATGTATGTCTGCGGTATTACGCCCTATAATCATTGTCATATAGGCCACGCGCGCTGTTATGTCGCTTTTGACACTATTAGAAGATATTTAACATTTAAAGGATATAAAGTGCATTATATCCAAAATTTTACTGATATAGACGATAAAATAATCAATGCTGCAAATGCCGAAAAAATAGAGCCGTTAAAATTAGCGGATAAATATATTGAAAGTTATTTTGAAGATATTAGACAATTGAATGTTTTAGATGCTGATTATTATCCGCGTGTATCGGAAAATATCGATGAAATTATAGAGTTTATCAAAAAAATTATTGATAATGGCTTTGGCTATGTTATAGACGGCGAAGTATTTTTTGATGTTGAAAAATTTAAAAATTACGGGCGATTATCTAATAGAAATTTGTCTGAACAAAAAGCTGGCGCGCGAGTAAAGACTGATGAAAAAAAAAGAAATCCATTAGATTTTACTTTATGGAAACCAGCTAAACCGAATGAGCCGTATTGGCAGTCGCCGTGGTCTAACGGCAGACCCGGCTGGCATATTGAATGCTCTGTAATGAGTTTGAAATATTTTAATGATGACACTATAGATATTCACGGCGGCGGAATGGATTTGATTTTTCCGCATCACGAAAATGAAATAGCGCAATCAGAAGCGGCGCTGAATAAACAATTTGTGAAATATTGGCTGCATAATGGTTTTGTCACTATTAACAAAGAAAAAATGTCTAAATCTCTAAATAATTTTTTTCTTATAAAAGACATTTTGAAAAAATATAATCCGCAGGTATTGAGATATTTTTTAATTTCGTCGCATTATCGTTCGCCATTAGATTTTTCCGATGAACATTTGGAAGCAAGCAAATCCGCATTTGAAAAATTGAAAAATTTCTTGTTTGAATTGGAATCTGCAAAATGCGATATTGTTGATGTCGAGAGCCGTGAGTTTTACAATCAGTCAATAAAAAATATGCAATTGGCGTTTATTGAAGCAATGGACGATGATTTCAATACTGCCGGCGCATTAGCAGCGCTCCATACTTTTATTCATACTATCCAAAAAAAAACAGCGGCTTCATATATTTCGCAAGATTTAAAATCTCTTATAAAAAGCGAGTTTTTGAATTATTGCGCAATTTTGGGATTGCAACCGCAAGATTTGCATTCTAATCAAGATAAACATTTGAAAAAAATTGATGAGATAATGAAGATATTATTAAATGTTCGCACTACTGTTCGCATTGAAAAGCAATTTAAACTTGCGGATTTTATCCGCGCAGAACTTGAAAAAATAGGAATAGAAATCAGAGATACAAAAGAAGGAACAAAATATATTATAAAAGATTAATTTTGGGTTGTTTGATATTATGAGCGATATTTTTCAAAATTACAGACGCGAACAAAAATCGATAAATAAAACAAGAATAATTTTTATTAGTATAATTACTATATTATCTTGTGCTGCGGTAATATTGACAGCGCTGAATATCTATAAATATTCAGCGGTCTATCGCGAAAGATTAAGCGAGAGCAGCGTGATTTTTAGACCGCTGCCTTTTGAATTAAAAGATGATGAATTATTAATTACAATTATAGATGTCAAACAAGGCGATGCGATATTAATCGAGACGCCAAACGGCAAAGCAATATTAATAGACGGTGGCGAAGGGCAATCATCAGAATTTGATTTATCTGCCAGAATTGAAGCTGGTAAAAGATATGTATATCCGCATTTGTTAAGGCGAGGTATAAAAAAATTAGACGCTGTTGTTGCGACGCATCCACATTCTGACCATATCGGCGGATTACTTTGGATATTTGATAATATCACAGTTGAAAAAGTTTTTGATAGCGGATATAGTTATTCTTCTGATGTTTATAAAAGATTTCTTAATAAAATCAAAGAAAAACAAATTAAATACATTATACCGAAAAGTAATGATATTTTGGATTTTGGCGAAGATGTGTTTTGTCAAGTATTGTATTCAAATCAATTTCCTGATAAAGTCAATAACGCTTCTATAACTTTGCTGTTAAAATATAAAAATAATACCTTTATCCTTCCTGCAGATTTAGAAAAAAATATGGAACAGGAAGTAGCGGCGCGCTACGGTAAAAATCTTAAAGCGGATTTTCTTAAAGTGGCGCATCACGGTAGCAATACATCAACTGACAAAATTTGGCTCGATGTTGTGCAGCCGAAATATTCCGCTATAAGCGTCGGCGAAAATAACAAGTTTAGACATCCTTCGCAAGAAATATTGCAACGTTTAAAAGACTATAATTCCGAAATTTATCGCACTGATTTGCACGGCAATATTTATGTCGTATCTAATGGCAGTGCTATTACCATCTACACAGAAAAAGCGCCGCCAAAGAAATCTGATGAAAAAGAGTAATGTTTTTAAAATTATAATCTATTCTTCGATAATTTTAATCTTGCTTTGGCTGTTCTATAAATTTAATTATCTGCCATTATTAGATTCCTGGTTTGTAGATTTTAAAACTAATTATCAAGCCAGTTATAATTATTTGAATGCGCCGGATTTATTGTATGCTATTGTGCCTTATAACGGCGGCTATACTTATCCGCCGATTGTTTCTATGGTTTATTCGATATTTTATATTATTAGCAATAATTTTGAAACCGCAAAATTATTATGGATTTTTATAAATTACTCTGTTTTAATTCTAATCATTGTTTTGGTTTATAAATTTTATTATACTAAAATAGATGTCAAGTTTTTTTTGTTGACATTGTTTATCGTGTTTTTCAAGCCGCTGCGCGATAATCTAAAATATGGAAATATCAAATTGATTTTGCTTTTTCTTTTTATTCTTTTACATATATTTTATGACAAAAAAAAATATATTTGGGCTGGGATTGTTTATGGATTTTTGATTGTGTTAAGCGTGCAGCCGATAATTTTATCGTTTTATTTTCTAATAAAAAAAAAATATAAATTTTTAATAGTTGCTTTTTGTGCTGTGATTATTCTTATGTTTTTGGCTGTCGCAGGCGCTAATAATAAAACAGAATTATTTTATCAAACACAAAAATATATTTTTGTAGTTGTGCCGAATTTATTTTTTGAAGGTGCGAGCGCTGCGCCGTATATTCAATCAATTGACGCTATGTGTAAACGATTATTTTTGGATTATAATGAATATACAATCGAACTTTTTAAATCGCATTTTCTGGCGCTGAAACTGCCAATAATAATAAAACTTTTTTTTGTAGTTTATACATTGGCGCTATTATATAAAAATCGCAAGTGTTCAAATTTTGAACATTCGCAACTTAATTTGATTTTTTTAATGATGGTTTTAATTCATAGTATTAATTGGGAATATCATTATACTATTTTGATTTTTAGTCTGCTGCTTATTATTAAAGATTACACGCTATTTGAAAATTACAGGATTCCGTTATTTTTGATGTTTTTTATTATTTTTCTGCCTATACCATACGATAATAAAATTTTCTTAAATGCTAATATCCTTCAGTTATTTGTCAACATAAAATTATTTGCGCTCTGCGCTATCTGGTATATTGTTTTCAAAAAAATAAGACACTGTGTTCCAACAGCAAAATTATCGTCTAAGTTAGACGTGTAAAATTAAATAAAAATCAAAAAAAATGCAAAACATCGGTAAAAACCTATCATATAGATACATAGATACATAAATGCTCATAAATAATTCGACAAAATAATTATAAAAATGATTTAGTCAAAAATTCGATTTTTAAAACATTATTTTGTAATTCATCAAAAACATTTTTTTAAGTTTGTTTTATGTTTTGTTAGGAACTAATTTTTTTTTGTCTTTTTTATTTTATAAGATTTTGTTTTATTCTGTATTTTATCCTATATCTTTAACTTGATGTCGAAAAAATTTTGCGTAGATTATATTATATGCATATCAGAAGAATTTTTGGAGAGCAAAAATAATAAATGATACTATTGTTGAAGAAATAATAAACACTGCAAAAAAATAATAAAATGCTTAAAAAAATAATTCCAAAAAAGTAGTCCGAATATTTGTGTGACTTAGAAAAAATATACAATGTTAAAATCATTAGACAGCATTTATCTTATGACAATTGTTCGCGCCGCAAGCGGCGCGGGACTGAAGTAATATAGTATTCAGCAGTATTAATTGCTATTGTTCATTTATTAAAAAAATATTAGATTTTTTTTGTTGCGTTCATTCAAAGTTCATTAAAAGAAATAATCACACAAAAAAATTATGAATAAATTTTTATTTCATAATAAGATAAAAATAAATAGCAGTTTTGCAAAAAACGATGTTTTAATTAGTGAAATGTATTATTTATTAATAAATATATCAGCGATTATAATTGTCGCTATTTCTGAATTATTAAAAATATCAAACTTAATTGTCGGGATTTTAGTGTCAGTTTTATTAATTTCTATTTTGGCTTTTATCTGACTGTATTATGAAACCAAAGACCTTGCAAAAATTTCAAAATTATCGCCCTATATTTTTTTGCTGGTATTGCCGCCTTTAAGTTTATTTAGATCGCTGCCTATCTGTTTAAAATACAAAATAAATTTTTTACTTGTTATTATTTTTTTCGAGCATCATAATAATTTTATTATATTTTTTAGAAATTTTTACTTTGAGAAAATTTGGAATAAAAATATAAATAAAAAAACATTGACATAATTGCCAAATTAAATTAATGTATTTTGCCTGTTTATTTAAAAATTAGGAGGATTTTATTAAAAATGCAGAAAAATTTAACTTATCGCATAATCTTAATAATTGCTGTTATCTTAACAGCTTTAATTTCTTTATATCCGCCGAGATTATGGTTGTTTGATATGAATTTCGGAATATTCAAAAAATTGCCGCCTACTCTTACATTAGGTTTGGATTTACAGGGCGGTATGCATATGATTATTCAGATAGACACAAAATATATTGAAGAAATGGCGGCAAAAGATAAATCAATAAATGTCGAAGAATACAAAAATATCGCGCTACAAAAGACATTAGATATTTTAAGAAACAGAATAGACGAATTTGGTGTAGCCGAGCCGTCGATAAAAAAATTATCAGATGATAGAATAGAAATCGAACTTCCGGGTTTACGCGATCCAGAACGCGCAAAAAATTTAGCCAAAGAGCAAGCGGTATTAGAATTTAGAATGGTACATAAAGATAATGATTTACTGCTCCGCGATCTTGTAGATGAAAAAGGAAATTTATTGCCCGGTAAAGTTGTGCCTGAAAATTATATTTTATTATACGAATATCCGCGCCGCCCGGACGGACAATTTATTATGGAAGAAGATGGAATTACTCGTAAAAAAATTCCGTATTTAATTTCAAATAAAATAGAATTACGCGGCGAAGATTTAAAGACCGCAGATGTTACAATGCATCAAGAATATAACAAACCAGTAATAGCATTCAAATTAAAAACCGAAGCGGCGCAAAAGTTTGAAGAGCTAACAGAAAAATACAGACCGCGCAACACGACAGATAATAATAGATTAGCAATTATTTTAGATAATAAAGTTATAATGGCTCCGCGTATTAATAGCAGAATATCAGGTGGCAGCGGTATAATAGAAGGTAATTTCACATTAACCGAAGCGCAAGATATGGCGATAAAATTACGCAGTGGCAGTTTGCCTGTTCCGATAAATATAATAGAAGAGCAGACAGTAGGCCCAACATTAGGCGCTGATTCAATAAAACGTGGTATTCAAGCAGCGTATATAGGCACATTTGCTGTAATCACATTTATGATTATATATTATTTAGTATTTGGGATTATTGCAGATATTGTGCTTATTGTAAATTTACTATTAATTTTAGGAGCGCTTGCATTATTTAATGCCACTTTAACTATGCCGGGTATCGCTGGTATTGTTTTAACAATCGGTATGGCTGTTGACGCTAATGTTATAATATACGAGCGCATAAAAGAAGAACTAAAAATCGGCAAACGATTGCGCGGCGCAATTGATACAGGTTATTCAAAAGCATTTTTAACTATTGCAGATGCCAATATAACAACAATCATAGTGGCAATTGTATTATATCAATATGGCGCAGGTCCGATACGCGGATTTGCTGTGACATTGATTATCGGAATATTAACAAGTATGTTCACTGCAATTTTTATATCAAAGACGATTTTAATGATTATAACAAATAATCCAAATGTTGATAATATTCCGATAAGTTCGCCTTTATCGAGATTTATAGAAAAAATATTACCGAAAACTAATTAATAATTTTTTATGATAAAGTTAAAAGGTTAATTAAGGAGATAAATAAAATTATGAATATTATGGGTAAAAGAAAAATAATGATTACATTTTCTATTATAATTATTTTAATAGGGTTGTTTTCAATTATATTTCATAAAGGAGTGAGATACGGTATTGATTTTGCCGGCGGTTCAAATTTAATTATAAAGATAAATCAGCCGGTGACAATAGAACTATTAGAAAAACTACGCGCTGAATTTGCAAAAGAAAATATCAATGCTAATTTACAGGTATTCGGAGATGTAGGCAATACTGATAAATTAAAAATTTCTACATTAGCGACGACATTAACTTCAAATAAAATTTATGAAATTCTCGATAAAGTATTTGCTAAAAACAATGCTACTGCAGGCGGATTGGATATAAATGCTTTACGCAGCAAATCGCAAATAATAGATGTGCTAAAAAAAGTTTTTTTAACGAACACAATAAAAACAATAAGTGAAAATAGACCTTTTGCAAATACAGAACAATTACTGGAAAAACTTAAAATTTATAATTTGAGTAATGAAGAAATATCTGCGAATTTTATTTTAGTAGAACCTGCAATAAATGAACCGCGCAAAAATATCAATAATGCAAGCGTTGAAATTTTAGAAAAAGTTTTTTTAGATTTATATTCTTCTGGCAAATTCAACAATTATTTTTCAGAAATTGCCGATAATATAATAAAATATATTGATGCGCAGGGCGGATTATTAAGATCAATAGAAGAACTAAAACCAGTATTAAAATTAGAAGAAAAATTATTTGAAACATTAAAAAGCAATTTTACTATTGGCTCTTATATAATTGAAACAAATAATATGGTCGGTCCGTCAATAGGTGCTGATTACAGACGCGCTGGATTACTGGCTATTATATTTTCTGTTATTGGTATGTTGATTTATATTGCTTGGCGATTTGAAATAGAATATGGCGTTGGAGCAGTTACAGCGTTGATACACGATGTTTTAATAACAATCGGAATTTTTTCGCTGCTCGATAAAGAGTTTAATACTCAGATATTGGCTGCGCTTTTGACGATCATAGGTTATTCTTTAAATGATACGATAATTGTATTTGACAGGGTCCGCGAAAAAATAAAAATGCTTGGGTCTGTTGCTTATAAAAATTTAGAAAATACATTGAACAGCAGCATAATAGAAACATTAACAAGAACAATAATGACATCATTTACTACATTATTGGCAGTAGCGGCATTATATATATTCGGCGGCGAAGTGTATAAAAGTTTTGCATTAGCATTAATAATAGGAATAGTTGTGGGGACATATTCGTCTATATTTATAGCTAGTCCTGTTGTGTTTATATTAAAAGAGCAAAAGTTAAAAAAACAAAAAAAATAAATAAATAATTTTTGTTATTGACTTTAATATTTTTTTTTTTAAAATAATTAGTTATTATTAAAAAAAATAGGAGCAGAGATAATTTTTAATGACATCAATAATAAAAAATGAAGAAGAAAAAAAATTAGTTACTCCTGTAGAATTTACAGATTTTAATGATGAAACAAAATTAAATCCGCGAGATTTGGCTATATATGTAGATTTACAAAAGGATATAATTGTAGAATTGGGCAAATCTAAAATGACATTGCGCGAGGCATTAGAATTAGAAGTAGGAGAAGTTATAGAATTAAACAAGCAGGCAGGAGAATCTGTTAATATTTATGTTGACGATGAATTAATTGCCAAAGGCGAGGTTGTAGTTATTGATGATAAATTTGGAGTTAGAATTACAGAAATTGTGCGGATGACAGAAATTGAAAAAAAATTAATATAAAATAATATATTTCCCGCTTTTTTAGAATTTTTTATAATGTGTAACTTAAAAAAAATCCTGTTTTTTTTTGTGCTCATATTTTATATTTTTAAAGTAAATGTCTGCGCCAACGAAACAGATACGAACATAAAAAAATATACTATTGCCGATAATTTCGACGTTTTATTTTTGGAAAAAAAATATGAACAAATAATTGAAAATCTTAATAATTCAAGCGAGCCATTAAAATCGCGCGATAAATATTTATTAGCGCTGTCATATCGCGCATTAAAGCAAAATGACGAAGCATTCAAAATATTAAGCGATTTGAATAAAACTGTCGTTATTCTTAAACCTTTGATTTTATATCATTTAGGAAATATCAAAACAGAAAATAAAGAATATACAGCGGCTAATAATTTTTATAAACAGATACTTGAACATCATCGTCATTATCCTGCATTAGTTCAGGATATTCTTTTTAAGATGGTAGAAAACTGCAAAAACGCCAATCAATTAGCGGCAGCGGAACAATATCTAAATATTTTATTAAAAGATTATGTAAATGACTATTCTTATTTTAAAGATGTCTTTCTCAATCATCCTGTAAAAACCGATATAATATTGGAAATAGCGCGGATTGAAATTTTGAGAAAGCAATATAAAAAAGCATTTGATAATCTTTGGAATTTGATTAATAATTACGAGAAATCCGATGCTACTCGCAGCGCAATAAACATATTAACTAGAAATCCTAAAAATTTTGAAAGTTTTTTAACGCCGCCAGTAAAATTCAAGATTGCTCAATTAAATATAAATCGCGGACGATTCAGCGAAGGATTAGCAATATTAGAAGAATTAAAAAAATCAGGATACACTGTGGATGCGGAATTCGAATATTTAATCGGCTGGTGTTATTACAAATTAAACAGGCCGTATAATGATGTTATTCCGATATTTAGTAAATTTCTAAATGAATATAAAAATTCGGAATTTACTGAACGCGCGTTATTTCATTTAGGTATAATTTATCAAAAACAAAAACAATATGACAAAGAAAAAGAAATAATGGAAATAATAATAAATAATAAACAAAATGATTATTATGCATTTGCAGCATTTAAAGAAATTGTTGAATATTATGACGATTTAAAATCCGTTGCGGATATAAATAATACTATTAGTAGAATGATTGAATTTTTTAATGTCCCAAATAAAACGCGGTATTTAATAGACAGTTTATGGTATGCTTTTTTCTATGCTTATCGTATGCAAAATTTTCAAAATGCAGATGAAATCTTAACTGCATTGAGTAATTTAAAAATGAACAATGATGAAAAAGCAAAATTAAATTTTTGGATATATAAAACTAAACAACGTTTGAATAATAATAGGATAGAAAATGAAAAATATTTGAATAGTATAGTTGAAACTAATAACTATGATAGTTATTATTATTGGCGAGCGCTTGATTTGTTGGCAGGCAAAAAAAACTCAACATTAACGCCTTTAAAAAAAATTTATACATTTGAACAAATTATAGTAGATATTGAACAATATTCAAAAAATCATCCGCTATATTCGATACTTTCAGAAATAAAAGATTATAACGGTTTATATTTAGTCTCGCATAAAGTTGATAATTTATCTCTCAATCAAAAAAAAATTCCTATTTTATTAATGATTATATTTGAAAAATTTTCAGATGCAATAGCAACATCTAAAAGTGTAAATAGCGATAAAGAATTTTATTGGTCAGTATTGTATCCTTATGCTTACTATGAATATGTAATAACTAACTGCGCAAATTTTGGAATAGATAAAGCTTTAGCATTTGGAATAATGCGCGAAGAAAGCAGATATACTATAAAAGCAGTATCAAGCGCCGGCGCTATTGGTTTAATGCAAGTAATGTATCCTACCGGCTTGGATATTAATAAAATATTGCAAATACCAGATTTTACACGAGACCGATTATTTGAACCTGCAATAAATGTTATGTTCGGAACATTTGAATTAAAAAGATTATTAGATTTATGGACATCTATGAATTATGATTTTACTACAGCTTTGATATTTACTATCGCTGGCTATAATGCCGGCGAAAATGCGGTAAAACGCTGGATCCCGCGATTTTATAATCATTTGCGAGACATTGATTTATTTGCTGAATTAATACCTTATAAAGAAACGCGCGGATATGTTGACCGCGTGTATAAATCATATTCTATTTACAAACATTTATACAAATAAAAATATAAATAACATATTTTTTTCTTGATTATTTTTGAATTTTAGAGTATGTATTTATAAAAATATTTGTTGGGAAAAAAATATTATGTTTAAAAGTATGAGCGGTTATGCATATTGCAGCGGTGAAACAGATATTGGTTTGCTTGAGATTTCTATTAAAGCGTATAACAACAAATATTGCGATATATCAATAAAATCGCCTAATTTTTTAAATGAAATAGAACAGGAATTAATTGCGCTGATTCGTGAAAAACTTAAGCGTGGAAAAATATATGTCAATTTATTATTTTCAGAATATAAAATTAATACGATTGCTGTAAATTCTAATGTTTTAATTCAGTATATTAATGAACTAAAAAAAATTAACGAATTAATGCGAGCCGAAAAAAGTTTATTTTCAAATTCAATTGATTTAACAAATTTATTGCGGCTGCCGGAAGTAATAAATCAAAATTATCAAAATAAAATTGAAATAGAAAAAATAAAAATGCAAGTGACTACATTACTTTTGAAAACATTAGATGCGCTTGATAATATGCGAATAAAAGAAGCGGATAATTTACTGTCTTCTATACAAAATTATATAAATGAAATCAAGCAAAATATTGAAATAATAAAACAAGAATTACCGAAGGCATTGATTAATTATAAAGAAAAACTGCATAAAATCATTAATGAATTTCGCCAAGATTTACAATCTGACAATTTAGAAAAAAAAATAATGTGCGAATTATCGCTGTTTGCTGATAAAATTGATGTTTCTGAAGAATTAGAGCGTTTGAAAAGTCATTTATTGCAATTTGAAAAATTATTAAATAAAAAAGATGACGAGCCGATTGGTAAAACATTAGAATTTTTAGTCCAGGAAATACAGCGCGAAATAAATACTTGCAGCGTAAAATCAATGAACGCTGAAATATCGCAAAGAGTAGTGAATATAAAAAATTTACTTGAAAAAATCAAAGAACAAATAATGAATATAGTTTGAATATTTTTTTATTTAGATTAACTAAAAAGGAGAAGCAATGCGTATCGGGAAAGTATTTGTGATTTCAGCACCGTCTGGCGCCGGTAAATCTACGATTTGTAAAAGAGTGTTGAGTGAACTTGATAATATTGCGTTTTCAGTATCAATGACAACGCGCAAACCTCGTCCTGGCGAGACAGACGGAGTCGAATAT
Organism: bacterium; assembly: GCA_029551925.1. Taxonomy (GTDB): domain Bacteria; phylum JAGOBX01; class JAGOBX01; order JAGOBX01; family JAGOBX01; genus JAKPEO01. The sequence continues at coordinate 33,754 of JAKPEO010000028.1, read as the reverse complement.
AAATTTATAGATGAACAAACATTCAAAAAATTAATTAGCGAAGGCGAATTTTTAGAGTGGGCGAAAGTGCATAATAATTTTTACGGCACGCCGCTATCATTAGTGCGCGAAAAAATTAATCAAGGTCAAGATATAATTTTAGATATTGATGTGCAGGGCGGTATGCAAGTAAAAGAACGGCTGCCTGAAAGCATTCTTGTTTTTATCGCGCCGCCGTCAATGGCAGAACTTGAAAAGCGATTGCGCGGCAGAAAAACAGAAACTGAGGAAGTAATTGCTACTCGCTTAAAAAATGCCGAAGAAGAAATGAAATACAAAGACAAATACGAATATTGCATAATAAACGACGATTTAGAACAAGCGATTGCTGAATTAAAAACAATAATAAAAAAATATCGGTAAGTTATGAAAAAAAATAGCGGCTTTGCTATTATTTATGTATTGTTAGTTTTATTTGTTTTATTTGCTTTGAGTTTATTGATTTCTAATATTACAAAAAAATCTATTGAATTATCAATAAGCGAAACCGCTAAAAAACAAGCGTTTTATATAGCAGAGGCAGGTATAGAATACTCAAAAAAAGAATTGGCTGCAGATCCCGCATGGAATACTGGATTTAGTAATTTCCCATTTGTAAATTCATTAGGCGAGACAATCGGATATTTTAATGTATCGATAGAAACAGCCGGTGCTAATATTAGTAAAATTACATCGGTCGGCAATTATAAAAATTATTATGATACAATTGTATTTTTTTATGAGCCATCGCTCAACACGCCTGCTATGTTCAATCATCTTATTTTAGCTGATTCCGGAATAAATATTTCAGCTGATGCGCTTATTAGTTATTATACTGATTTTTCAGAATATCCGACAGGACAAATGCCGGCAGGTTGGACGCACCGCTGGGCTACTGCGGGCATAACATTTACAATAGCAAATGATGCTTTCGCTACTGGCGGCAAAGTTTTAAGAAAAACATTAAGCAATGATTTGCGAACAATGCTGTCATTTAATTTAGCTGACGGCTCGCAGGATATTGAAATATTAGCAAAACACAAATTTTCTTCTGTTGCCGCGCAAATAGATTATTTATTTATTCGCGCTAGCGGTAATTCCGGCAGCGAAAATAATTATTCTGCGATTTATCTTGCAGGTATAATTTATCTTGCGCGGCGTACTAATGGTATAGTGGCGGTTTTAAGTAGCACTGGATATGTATTAGCAAATGATACTTATTACTGGACGCGTTTGCGCGCGCAAGGTAATAATATTAGAATGAAAATTTGGCAAGATGGTTTGCCTGAACCCGGCGCTTGGACTTTTTCAGTAATTGATAATACGCATATTTCTGGCTGGGCCGGCGTGGGCAATTTGAATAATCGCCAAACTGATTTTGATGTTGTAAGTTTTGGCTTTAACGGCGCTACTGCGCCATCTACTCATAGCGCTAAACCATTATTATGTTATTTAGAAGGCAACAATGTCCATTCAAATGATACTATGATTATCTCGCCGAATGCAATTACTAATGCTGTTAATTTTACATCTGTTGACACAGGCGATTCGTATGTTAATATAACTTCATTTGACACTAATGGTTATAGAAACGAAGCGCTGCCGTTTGGTCAAGCGATAGCCGGCAATTTTGCATTTTTAGAAAATACAAATTATTTTAATCAATGGTATATTAGCGGCGATGCTACAATTGGCGGAGTACCTTGGTGGAATAAAAATTACAGACGGCGCTTTAAATTAAGAGTTACTAATAATAATACTCAAAATGTGAATGTCCAAAGCGGTTACAGCGTGCGTTTAGATTTAGATACTACATCATTAATAAATGCTGGATTACTGCGCGCAGATTTGCGCGATTTGCGCGTTGTGCGATATAATGCCGGCATATATACAGAATTACATCGCGTATATATGACAAATGAAGCGGATCGCGGACTTTGGTTTAGATTGCAGGAAAATATTGCGGCCGGTAATTCAATAGAAAATTATTATGTTTATTATGCTAATCCGTCAGCAGGTATACCGCCAGCTGATTCTAATCAGGTATTTTTATGGTATGACGATTTTTCTGTAAATTCATTAGCAACATATAATAATGGCAGGCATTTAGATTTACACGGGGCTGGCACATCTTTTATGTCATATGATCCAGTAATTCGTGCATTGTATTTTGATACTGGCGATAATAGCGATGCCGGCATAAGATTAAATTTTATTGATGAACAAAATGTATTGATTCAATGCGATGTAGCTGTAAATTTAACATATCCTAATAGCGGAACTTTTGCTCTATCTACAAAATACCGAACAGATAATAATAATGTATTAGCGCATATTTCAAACGGCGTGTATAACTCTCCACAGATAGGCACAGACGGCACGCGAAACGGAGCGATAGCTGATCCGCCCGGCGATTTTTATTTTCCAGATGACGGGAATTTTTATACTTTTACTTTTGCAAGTGGAGAATCATCTCGAATTGGTCCAAGTAGGTCTGATTATTTTTTTTGGGTGAATAATATATTAAGAGCATCTGCTACTAATGTCGGCGGCGGAAAATCAAATAACGATGGTAATGTGGTATTTGAAGCGTCGCAGCAGCGCGGCTGGCTCGATAATATACTTGTCCGCAGATTTATTTCGCCTGAGCCGACTGTATCTATTGTGCCGGAAGGTAATACAAATATTAATGGCACATTATGCGTTGCAGGCGATGTGATTATTGTCGGATTAAACGGCATAAATATTAGTAAAAGCTCAGACACTTACCCTGCAATAGTTACAAAAGGCAATATTTATTTTAATGGCACAGCTGTGACAGATCCCTATCGTCCGAATATTTACGGATTGATTTTCGCTGATAGAAATATCGATATTGACAATTTAAAAATTAACGGCAGCATTTATTCTGGACGTTTTATTAAAACTCGCGGCAATATAGATGTTAGATTTGAGACAGCGGCTAATTGCAATCCTTTTCTTAATCCGCCGCCGTATTTTTATTTATCGCCGTCAGCTGTAATTTATAAAAAATGGCTTAATTTAAAATAAAAAAATTGAAATGAGAAAAAAGAGTAAGTTTTTTTAAGTGTTCTATCGCTTTTACGATTAATTCTTATTTTACCACAATAGAAAAAATATTTGTTTTTTATAAACTAATGTTTTAATATTATTTTTAAACAAATGCCTAAAATGTAAAATGATAAAGGGAGTAAAAAAATATGACTAAACTATTTGGAACTGACGGAGTGCGCGGCATTGCAAATATTTATCCGATGACAGTAGAAGTAGCGATGCAAATAGGCCGCGCTGTCGCTTATATTGCGAAGCGTAAAGAATATCGCCATAAAATATTAATAGGCAAAGATACGCGGCTGTCTTGTTATATGTTGGAAAATGCGTTGGCTGCCGGAATCTGTTCAATGGGCGTAGATGTGTATTTAGTCGGGCCTGTGCCTACTCCTGGGATAGCGTTTATTACTCGCGATATGCGCGCTGACGCCGGAATAGTAATATCAGCTTCGCATAATCCTTTTCAAGATAACGGCATAAAAATTTTTTCGAGAAAGGGCTATAAATTGCCTGATGAATTAGAAGAAAAAATCGAAGATATAATTTTTTCACGAACAATAGATTCATTAAGACCTACGGCAGATGATGTAGGTAAAGCATATCGTATTGAAGATGTGCTCGGCAGATATATTGTTTTTTTAAAAAAAACTTTTCCTGATGATTTGACGCTGGACGGAATGAAAATAGCAATTGACTGCGCTAATGGCGCGACATATAAAGTAGCGCCGACTGTTTTTCGCGAACTTGGTGCAGAGGTTTATCCAATACACATATATCCTAATGGCACTAATATCAATTTCAATTGCGGTTCGCAATACACTTCGGATTTACAAAATTTAGTTAAAGAAAAGAAAGCGCATATAGGTATTGCTTTTGATGGCGACGGCGACAGATTTATTGCGGTTGACGAAAACGGCAATGAAATCAGCGGCGATAAAATAATTGCAATCTGCGCGAATTATATGCACAAAAAAAACAAATTGAAAAATAACGCGGTTGTGACAACTGTAATGAGCAATTTAGGGTTAACTGAAATGCTGAATAATTTAGGGATAAAACATTATAAGTCACAGGTTGGCGATAGATATGTAATCGCTGATATGCTGAAATACGATGTGAATTTAGGTGGCGAAGATTCTGGACATATTATTTTTACAGACTATCATACGACTGGCGATGGAATATTGAGCGCATTACAATTATTATCTATTATGAAAGAAACGCGGGAGCCGTTATCGCAACTTGCAAAAGTAATGAAGACCTATCCGCAAAAATTGATAAATGTCGAAGTGCGCGAAAAGAAAAATTTAGATGAAATCAAAGAGATATCTGATGCTATAAATAAAGCCGAGAAAGAATTAGGAGAAAGCGGTAGATTGCTTGTTAGATATTCAGGCACGCAGATGTATTGTAGAGTAATGGTCGAAGCGCCGACCGAAAAATTAGCTGATAAAATCACAAAAAATATTGCGTCAGTAATAAAAGAAAAATTAGGTTGAAAATTTATGACTTATGAATTTAGAAAATAAACAAATAGAACTTTCTGTTGTTGTGCTTTGCTACCGTTCAGAAGAAAATGTAATACCTTTTGTTGATAAATTAAAAAAAATTTTGGAAAATTTGACAGACGCTTGGCAGTTGGTATTAGTAGGAAATTATATAAAAGGCAGTCAAGATAAGACAAAAGATATTATTAGGGAATTAGCAAAAGCAGATGCGCGCATTAAAACAGTAATCAAACCGAAACGCGGAATGATGGGCTGGGATATGCGTAAAGGTATGGCTGCAGCAGATGGTAAATATATTTGTGTAATTGACGGAGATGGACAATTTCCTATTGAAAGCATAGGACAATGCTTTAAATTAATAAAAGAAAAAAATCTTGATTTAGTAAAAACATATAGAATAAAGCGAGACGACGGATTTTATCGTATTTGTATATCTAAAATTTATAATTTTATTTTTAAAATTTTGTTTCCAAATATTAAATGTAAAGACGCTAATTCTAAACCGAAAATTTTAACACGCGAAGCATATAAAAAACTAAATTTGACATCAAATGATTGGTTTATTGATGCGGAAATAATGATTAATGTTAGAAGATACAAAATGAAATTTGAAGAATTTCCAATACATTTTTATAATATTACCACGCGGACATCTTTTGTAAAATTTGGAGCAATATTTGAATTTTTGAAAAATCTGTTGATTTTTCGTATAAAAGAATTTTTTAGATAAATGTCATAGATAAACTTTACAATGTGATGCAATGTGCGTATGTGCGTCCATACGCACATACCAATAATTTATCATTTATTTCTTTTATAATCGAGCATTTCTCTGAATTTTTCAAAAAAAACTTTTTCAAATTTTAAAATATCAAAATTAGATAAATCTAAAATTTCCGATAATGCGCAAAATTTAGATTTTAAAGGTTCTTTATCTGTATAAAATATTTTAGCATATAAATCAAAGTCTATTGTCAAATGTATATTTCCTTGTATAAGCGCTGCATTTTTTAAACGTCGCTGGGCAATACCTACTAATTTTTTGTCATTTGCAATAATTTCATGATTATACGAATAATTAAAACAAATAGGGTCTTTTATTTTATTGCGGTCAAATGATTTTTCGATTATTTCAATAGCGCAACTGAATTTTTTCAATGTTTGAAAAAGCGCAGTATTTACTAATGCATACGCGTTTTGTAATGTTAAATTTTCTATTGCGATATTTTTATTTAAAATAACAGCAAATGTAAAATCATTATTATGAAATATCGCTTTTCCGCCAGTAGGTCTTTTAATAATATCAATTTTTTTGTTTTGGCAAAATTGAATATTTATCGTATTATCGATTTTTTGATGATGGCCAATAGTAATTGCTGGCGCGCACCAGCCGTAGCATCTAAAAAATGAAATACCTTGATTTTCCGATATTTCTAATAATCTCCAATCTTCGGCCATATTTTCAATACCAGAAAAAACGCCGTATTCCAAATGTTTGATTTTCATTTTAGTGATTTTTTAATTTTAATATTGCAAAGTATTATAATAACATAATGCCGCGGCAAGCGCATCAGCGACATCCGGCGGGTCCGGTATTTTTGTTAAATTAAAACGATTTTTTATCATATTTTGCATCTGATGTTTTGACGCATGACCATTGCCGACAAGTGATATTTTTATTTTGTTCGCTGAAAAACTTTTAACTAATAAATTATTCAATGCCGCGCATAAATAAATTACCCCGCGCGCATGCCCCATAATTATCGCGGTTTTTGGATGACTATAATGAGAGTATAATTCTTCTACTACAATTACATCAGGTTTATTATTTTGTAAAATAATATTTAGTTCATCAAATAATTGTTTTAATCTTTTGTCTAATGCTCCTGTTTTTTTGATTTTTATGCAGCCGGCTTCGAGTAGTTTCGGTTTTGGAAAATCCGCTAATATTATTCCATAGCCAGTAATGCCAATACCCGGATCTATTCCCATTATTCTTAAAGAATTTTTATCAGACATTATTGCAAATTATAAAATATTTACATTTAATTCTATTGGTAATTCGCGTATCGCTTTATTTAAAGGAGTGTCTGCTTTTGTCATAAAATGCACGCTCTGCTCGTATGTTTCGCTTAATTTATGCAAAACAGAAATAAATAAACTGTCAGCTTCTTTGCAATCATAATGATTAAAATTGATTGTAAACATATCTTTTAATAAATTTGCGACAAACTCATCGTCAACAAACGCTTCAAATATTTCAGCGTCATTAGGCGAAATAACATTATAAAAATAAAAAGTGCAAATTTCGGTAGTCAATTCAAATTTGATATTTGGAGTAATATAAATAACAACTTTGTCTATATTTTCATATAAATTACGAATTTTCTTTATAGATTTAGCTTCGCGGTCAACGGAATCATCTACTATATAATATATCATTTCATTTAATTTCGGAATGCGTTCTATTCCGAGAGTTTTTAATTTTAAAGAAACTAATATCGGTAATAGCGATTTACAGAAATCAGTCTCCGTATTACGAATTTTATTTATTACTCTGCTCAAATGGTCTAACTCTTCATAACCATCAATAATATAGCCGCAAAGATTGTCAGCTTTTCCTATAACATCCATTATTTGTTCAAATGACGATAATACAGGCGTTAATTTATATTTTGCTGCAAGTTCAATTAAACTCCTGCCTAATGCGATATTTCGCGACACTATTACAACTGTTAAATTATTATTTACATCCTCTGGAATAAAATTGTTTTTTAATAATGGGTCGCTGTCTTCTTTTATTTCTAATAATAACTGCTGAATTTTATTATACCATTTGTTTAATTTATTGCCCGCCGAAAAAATTTCAACATCGTCTTCTGTTAAATTTTTATCCGCTAAATATGTTTGAAATACCTGTTCTTCATTTTCTAATATTTTGAATATTGTAGTTATTGGCGTTGTTGATAAAAATTTATAAACAGGTTTGTGCAATCTTATTAAAAAAACAACTTTGTTGAGCATTTTTAATTTTTTATTTAATTCAATCAATTCTCTTAAAGTGTCAATAGAAATAAACGGCACTTTACTCATATCAAACGCTACATATTCTAAAAAATTCGGAAATTTTGACACTAATTCTTCTCTTACTGGCATTAGATTTTGTTCAGTTAAACTGCCGGTGAATTCCACTACTTGAATTTTTTTGTAAACATAATCCTCTACTCTTAATCCTGATTTGATGTTTATTGGCGACATAGTTCTATCACCTCTTAAAAAAATTTATTCTTCTTCTAATTTTTTTAGTTCTTCATTTATTAATTCATCTTCTGATTGCTGCAGAATATCTGTGTAAATTAATGTATTACCAAAATTTTTCATAAATTCATCAAGCGGCATTTCTTTTGTATAACCGTCATTTATATTATACGAAACCGTCATAGTCAAAACATTAAAATTTATAATTTTTCCAATGTTATCATTGATTTTAAATTGACAAAATTGCGGCGGGAATTTTTTTAGTTGTTCTATATAAAAATCATTTTCGTAATTTAAACAGCATAATAGCCTTCCGCATATCCCGGATATTTTCGTTGGCGTTAAATTTAAATTTTGGTTTTTAGCCATCTTTATAGTAACAGAATTAAAATCATATAAAAATCTTGAACAGCAAATTTCCATACCGCAAATTCCTAAACCGCTCAATCTTTTTGCTTCGTCGCGCACGCCTACTTGAAATAATTCTATACGCGTTCTGAATATATGCGCTAAATCTTTTACCAACTCGCGAAAATCTACTCTGTTTGCAGCAGAAAAATAAAATGTCAATTTTGATTTGTCTAATGTATAATGAGCATCAAGCAAAAACATTGGCAATTTATGTTTTTTTATTAAGTCATAACATTTTTTTAGCGCGTCTTTGCAAAATTCGCGATTTTTTTGCGCTTCGGCTATTTCTTTATCTTGTGCTAATCGTTCGATTATCGGATAATCTTCAATATTTTTTATTGTTTTTTTGGGTTCTTTTTCGCATTTAGAAATGTATGTTATCAATCCTAAATCAATATTATTATTTTTGTATTTTACTATAACTTTATCGCCGACTTTTAAATTTATTTTTTCTATATCGGCAAAACCGACATTGGTTTTATCTTTAGTATAACAGCGAAATCCTACTTTTGTTAAATTTTGCAATTCCATAATTCAAAAAACTCGCTTCAAATTTCAAAATTTTATAATATATCTAATCCTTTAAAAAAAACAATGATATTTTTATATTTTATAATGTCAACTATTTTAAGTTGACATTATAAAATAATTTAATCGTGCGGTAAAACTACAATTTTTGAATCTATCAAGCCCAATCTGACATGCACTTCTTCCTTAGAAAAATTGCGCTGGATATTGCCGAAATATGTATGGACGTTTGCATATAATTTATCGAATACCTGAATTTTTGCTTTGGGATTAATTTCGCTATTTCGTTTAATTTGGATTATTTCGAATTTGATGCTATTTATTTTTTCAGTTGCAGATTTCAACATATTTTCAAGTTGCAATATCTGAATTTTTTCATTTTCAGAAAGTCCTAATTCGCTTTCCCGTTTATGTAGCGTCTGTATCCCTAAATTTATTTTGTCTATTGTTTTTTGCATTTCTATTTTTTTATTTTCTAATTCGCATAATTTTTCAATAATTTCAGGTTTAATACCTACCTCGACAGTTGTTATTGCCGCGCCAATTGCGCCTAATTCATTGACAATCACGCTTTCACCAGCTCGCGTTGTGCCGCCAATTAATGCGCCTCTGTCGCCGTTCACGCGCACTTGCACCCCAGCAGTTATATTAGAATGCATAATCATTTTTTTGCAAACTATATTGTACTTCGCAAAAACATTCGCTGATTCTATAAATTTAGCATACACATTTTTTTGAGATTTTATTATCGCTTCGTTTTTGCCGATTATGCCGCCGTCAACATAAATATTGCCGCCTGCCTCTATATGAGATTTGCCGACATTGCCTTTTATTACAATATCGCCAGTTGCTTTAACTGTAAAATTGTCTTCTACTCTGCCTTCAATTATCACAGTGCCTTCAAAATTTATATTGCCAGTGGAATAATTTACATCGCCGTCAATTGTGCAAATTTCATTTACTGATACTTCGCCTGCTTCATTTAATATCGGCTCACCGTCGCGCGCAGCATAGACTTTTTGTTTTTTAGCGTCAATATAAGTATTAGTTCCATTTTTGATAATCAAATCTTTACCAGGTTTGGCTTTTAATACTTTGCCGAAAACATCGCAGCCGTCAATACCACTAGTAGGATCAATTTTTTCGCATAACAGCGTATCTTTTTTTACTGTCTCAATTATATTTAATTCTTTGAAATCTACACGTCCGTTAGGTTTTTCTACTAAATTAATTTCTTTTTTTGCGTTAAAATAAAATTTTAAATAGGCATCTTCACCATCTATCGGCTGTCTGCCTTTGCTTACTAATATTTTTTGATTATATTCTTGATTTTCTATTGCTTTTTTTATCACATCAGTTTGAATATCGCTTATAATTCCTTTATTATTCAAGCCGTTTATTATATCTTCAAATCTTAATAATTTTCCGCCGGGTTTGGGCGGATATAAAATACAATATGCAGTCATTTTATCAGATGCAATTTCAATTTTAAAACAGGCATTAAATGATTCACCGTCAGGCCAGTCCGCTACTTTTACTGGTGTTTTTAATGTTGTTTCTAATGCTTCGCGAATTTTTGTTTCGTCGATATTTTGCGCATTGATTGTTTTTAGTTTGTTTATAATATCGTCAAATTCAACGCTTTTACCGTTTTCACCGGGCGGAAAAACTGTCAAATACGCAGCGCCATCTTGATAGTCAATAGTAAAAAAACCGTCAAAATCTAATGCTATTTTTAATGCTTCATTAATTCGATAATTATCTGATACGGGATTTGTATAAGATATATACTGCACCACATAATCTGTTTTTATAAGACCAAATAAAAAACTTTTACCAATTTTCAAAATCTTATAATTTTTGATAGATGAGGCAGGACATCTTAATTTATTAGATAATTTTTCAATACATTCTTCTAAACTTTTTCCTTTAACTGTTATTGTTTTCATAATTAAAATATTATATTCTTATATGATAAAAAACAAGATTAAAATCTTTAGAATGCGCTTTTTTTTTGACTGCTTCGTAATGAAGATTTTATTTTTAGTTTTTTAACCCACAACTCCAAATCAAAGCGATTTATTTTATAAAAAACTATTTTAGAAATTTCTAAAATTCTAAAATAGTTTTTTTGGTAGTTGCATAAATAAAACATGTATTTTTTATAACTAAAAAAATGCAAAATATATTTTTTTGTTTGAATTGTAATTTTTTTTCTTTACAGTTTAAATTCGATGTTTTAATATAAAAAAGTTATGCAAATAAAAAAAAATATTTTATATATAAATTTTTCAAGCGGCTGGGGCGGTCTTGAAATTTTTTCATTTAATTTATATCAATTAATGTCTCAACAAAGTAGCTATAATATTTTTTTCGCAGCTCGTCAAAATACCGAACTTGCAAAAAGATTGATAAATTCAAGAGATAAGAATAACATTATTGAATTTCCCCATCCAAAAATTTTAAATTTTCAGACTTATAGAAAATTAAATCAATTTATAAAATCTAAAAATATAGAAATTATTCATACTTTTAAATCATCAGATATTCGATTCAGCGTAATTTCTTCAAAATTATTAGGACTAAAAAATATAAAAATTATTCATCATCTTCAAATGCTACCGGGTAAACCGCGCAAAGATATTATCCACAAATTTTTATATAAATATTTGGATAAACTCTGCGTAATAACAGAACAGATGAAAAATAATGTTTTGAAATTTTGGCCTGTTTCTGAAAATATAATTGAAATTGTTTATCATTCAATAGACCAAACAAAATATAATATTGCTCTTTCAAAAAATGAATTAAAAAAAAAATATAATCTGCCGTTAGATAAAAAAATTATCGGGATTGTCGGACAAGTGACAGAAGGTAAAGGTCAGCATATTCTACTACAAGCATTTAAAAATCTCGCGCAGCGCTATAATAATTTTTTTTTAGTTATTGTCGGTAAAACTCCGCAAGGAGAAGAAGAGTATTATGAAAATTTAAAAAAATATATTTTTGAAAATAATCTATCTGATAAAATTAAATTATTAGGATATTGTGATAATATTCCAGAACTAATGAATTGTATTGATTATTTTGTGTTAGCGAGTAAAAACGAAACTTTTGGATTAGTGTTGATTGAAGCAATGGCGGCAGGCTGTATAGTATTAGGTTCAAATGCTGGCGGCGTCCCTGAAATTATTGAAGACAATAAAAACGGTTTTTTATTTACGCCGTTTGATATTCGCGATTTATCAGATACTCTTGAAAAAGTTTTAAAATTAGACGACGAACAGTATGCAAAAATCAGAAAAAATGCGATATTTACACTTTCAACAAAATTTAGTGTCAGCCGTTTTGTTGAACAAATGAATAATATTTATTTAAAATAATTACTGAGAATTTTTTTTAATATATTTATTATTTTAATCAATCCGTCTTGCAGTATCATAAAAAATAATTGATAGTCGTATCTTAAATAATTATCTTCGTTTAAATTTAATGCCTGCAAATCTTTCAATGTCCAATAATATTTGTCAATATAAACATCAAAAATCGCTAAATTCAAAGTTAGTAGTTCCTTCTTTTTTTGAAATAACAATTCGGATTTTTCATTTGAGTTCATCGGAATATTTGAATCTTTCGTAATCTCGATACATTCATTAATATCATCTAATAAAACAGAAAATTTTTGTAGCATATTATTTAATTTTAATTTAAGTGCCGCATCGTTTATTTTTATTTTATCAGTTAATCTAAACATTTCTTTTTTGTTAAGCGTTTTATATTTATCAGAAAATTCGGATAATCTCTTGATTTCTGTGTGCGGTATATAAGCGCCGCCGAGCGTTGCGTTTATTACTTTCTGCCGCATTTTTTGGATGCCGTCAGCCAGCCAATTTAAATAATGTTTTAATGTCAAATCAGTAAATACAATATCGCTATAATTTCCTTTTACAGGCATTAGCGACCTTTCGGCAAAATGCGAAAAAATGAATGTTTCAATTGTTTGAAATTTACTTTGCGTTTTATAAATTTCGAGCATATCAAATGCGTTTGATGTATGCAATTTGAAATCGCTGTATGCTAAATCCTGTCCAATAAATACTATTGGGTCGCAGTTCATTCTTCGCGCTAAATCAAACGCTACGGTAGATACTGACCCGCCGGTCTGCAAATATCCGGGAAATTCAAAACAATCGGCTAAAAAATCAATCAACGGCTCAAATTTGAGATATTCCTGTCCCTGAAAATCTTTGAAATGTCTGCCTATAATATAACAAATCTTTTTTTTACCATTATAATTCCTTAAAATTTCCGGATATACAGTCATTTCATAAACTAATATAATATCTGAATAATCAATTCCTTCAAAATCTTTAAAATTATATTTTTGCGCATCTAATGTAATTACAAAATCCGGTTTAATATTATTTTTTATTAATGTTCGAAGCGCAGTATCTACTGCTATAATTATGAATTTTTCTTGATATTTTTTTATCTCGTCTATGCTTTTATCAAGTGACGGACCAGCCGCGATAATAAGCGCTGGGATTTTGTCAAATTTATTAAATAACAATTCTATCGGATAACTTTCAGATAAATATTTGAAATTTTCAGTAATATTATTTTGCCATAATTCCGAAAACATCAAACTTGTCCAAAAATTTTTATGTTTTGTATCAATAGCGGTCCGCAATACGGCAATAAATTCAGAATATAATGGCTCGCAATTTTTTATAGATTGATAGATATTTATAATAGCAAGATTATTAAAATTTCTGTATGATAAATATTTATCAAATTGAAAAAGCAATTCATCTGCTGATTTATAAAAAAATATTTTAAAATTAATATTTGCAATTTTTAATTGCTCGTAATATTTAGAATTAAATAAATTATAAACTTCCGCTATTGGTTCAAATGCAAATACATTTATATTAGAAAAATTATTAGTAATATATTCTAAATGCCAGCCGAGACCAATGCCGAATAATATTATATTTTTAGTATTAGATTTTAATTGCGAATCTATCTGACGCTTAATTTGTTTTTCGAGCGAGTAAATACTATATATCGGCTGATTATCTATATACAAAATATCATTGATATTATTTTTATCTTTTGCTATCGAAATTTTAAAATTCATTTTTTTGTTTTAATATTTTTACGCAAGAGTCAACCGCTTCCTGCCAACTCGGCGGAGTGTAATTTAAAGTTTTTATAATTTTGTTAATATTCATCACGCTGTAATTAGGGCGCTGCGCAGGTCTTTTTAATTCAGCGCTTTGGACTTTTTCAATTTTGTGGTTTGTCAAGCCGGCGCTGCTAAGAATATATTTTCCGAAATCATACCAGTTTGTATATCCGAAATTTGAAGCATTGTAAATCCCGTAATTTTCAGTAAATATAATTTTCATTATTATTTCAGATAATGTTATAGAATATGTCGGATTGCCAAAACTATCGACTATCAATCTCAGCGGTTTGTCAGAAGATGAATAATATATCCATTTCAAAAAATTTTCGCCGAAAAATCCGAACATCCATGAAGTGCGTAAAATAAAATATTTATCTGTGTTTTCCATTAATTTTTTTTCGCCTAATAATTTTGATTTGCCGTAAATACTGAGCGGTTCAAGTTTTGATTCTTCAGTGAACGGCATATTTTCTCCAATTTGAGCGTAGACATAATCAGTGCTGATATGACAGATTTTTTTTGAGTATTTTTCAGTTAATTTCGCTAAATATCCAACTGCCGCAGCGTTTACAGAATATGCAATTTCCGGATTCTGCTCGCAACCGTCGACATTTGCGTATGCCGCGCAATTTATAACAATATCAATCGGATGATTATCAAAAAAAATTGATAATTGCTCATAATTTGTAATATCCAAATTTTTAATATCCGTCGAATATAATTTTACATTAGGAAAATTTTTGAATATCCAATATTCTATTGATTTTCCCAACATTCCGTTTGCGCCTGTTAATAAAATATTCATAACCCTTTATCTCTTTTTAAAATATATTCTTAAATCCAAACATTCGAAACACAAATTATAGTTATACATTTTAAAATTTACAATTATAAAATTAGTTTTTATTTCATTAAAATTAATAATATGATTCTTTTTTTCTTGCCTTTAACTAAAAAAAGATATATAATACAAAATTTTATAAAAAAATATTTTTTTAAGCGGGAGAGATAAATATTTATGAATAATATTGCTGTTGTATTTCCTGGGCAGGGCGCTCAATCAAAAGGTATGGGCAAAGATTTATATGATAAATTTGAAATAGTAAGGGATTTATTTGAAAAGTCAAAAAAAAATAGTATCTATCCGAATAAAGATTATGCTGGTTTGTGTTTTGATGCAAGCGAAGAGGAATTGCAATTGACAATAAACACCCAGCCGGCAATATATCTTGTAAGCGTAGCGATTTATGAGTTATTGAAGCAAAAAGGCGTAAAACCTACGATTGCCGCAGGTCATAGTTTAGGAGAATACGGCGCATTATACGCTGCAAATGTAATTTCATTTGAAGACGGCTTGCGATTATTAGAAAAGCGCGCAGTATTTATGGACGAATGCGCGCGGCAGACAAATGGCGCAATGTATGCTGTTATGGGCTTAACAGAAGAAAGAATTAAAGAATTATGCAATGCTATTGACGGTATTGTAGGCATTGCCGGATTAAATTCGCCGGGACAAGTAGTAATATCAGGCGAACTTGCCGCTGTAAATAAATTTATAGAAACAGCGAAATCAGCTGGCGCCGGCAAATGCATAGAATTAAAAGTAAGCGGCGCCTGGCACAGCAAATTAATGAAAAAGGCGCAGGATAATCTTGCTAATGAACTTAGCAAAATAAATTTCAATCATCCTATTTTTCCAATTATCAGTAATTACACAGCGACTGCTGAAACAGACCCTGAAAAAATCAAAAGCGCATTAATAAAACAATTATGTGAGCCAGTGAGATGGATAGAATCTGTTGAGTTAATGATTAATAATTTTTTGATTTCTACTATTATCGAATCAGGTCCGGGCAAGGTTTTGACAGGATTAATAAAACGCATAAATAAAGATATAACTTTAATAAATGTTAATAATCTCGAAACATTGGAAAATTTTAATATTTAAGTTTTTGTTATGAATCTTTTTCTTTTTTCATTAATAGCGATACTAATTTTAATTATTTTGATTTTTTTATATAATTTAATCAAAAAAACAATGCGCAATAATTCTCAAAAAGCGATTGCGCTTTTTAATAAAGGAAAATACAGCGAAGCGCTCGAGATTTTTCAGTTGCTATATTCAAACACCCACAATAATGATTATTTATATAAAATTGGCGAATGTCAGGAAAGATTAAAAAATTATTCAACTGCAATTATGACATTCCGCAATGTTTTGAATAATATAGATAAATCGTCAAATGTTACAGAAGATATGGTATATAATCGCCTTTTTTATTGTTATGTCAATTTAAACGATATTATCAATGCTAATAAAATTATCGAACATTTTGAGTTTAATATTGAAAATAAAAAGATTTTTTTGCAATTCGCAGAATTAAAAATAAAAAATAATCAGCTGCAAGACGCTCAACAATTATTAAAAAAAATTATCACAGTTGATAGTTCTGATATTTTCGCGCTGACATTACTTGCCGAAACATATCAAAAACTTAGCGATATAAAAAATGCAATTAATATTTATGAAAAAATCATTAGACTACAGCCGAATAATAGCGAGATATATTATAAATTAGGAAATAGCTATAATATTCTTCAAAATTCGTTGAAGGCGATAGAAACATATACTCGCGCATTAGAAATATCAACAGGCAACTTAAAATTTGATATATTGTCAGCATTAGTCCGAACATTTTTTAAATCATCAGAATATGAAGCGGCGATAGAATATCTGATATTAGGATTGAATGAATTTAGCGGCGATTTAGAAAAAAAAATAGAACTTCAATATTTTTTGGCGCTTTCTTATTATTATACAGATAGAAAAGATGAAGCGTATAAATTATTTTTAGAAATTTCCAAACACAAACCGCATTATGAAAATATTTCTGTGCTGCTTAATCAACTTGTTCCAAAAAAAACAATACCGCAAATAATAACTTATCTTAATGATATGGATAAATCCGTATATGCCAAATTTCTTGAAAATTTCGGAAAGTATTACAATTACAAAATTTTAAAATCCGAATTTTTACCTAAATCAGAATTATTAATTGAAGCGTCAGATAAAACAAATTTTGAGAAAATTCTAATATCTATAAAATTATGGGAGAAACCGGCAAATGATATTGTTTTATTAGACTTTAATGATGCGTTGACTCTTAAAAAATTCAATAAAGGTTTGATATTTTTGGCAAATGGTCTGAATCAGCAGACCTATCATTTATTGCAAAACGATGAATTCAAAAAAATTGCGATTATCGAGAAAAAACAATTTGCAGATATTTTAAATCAAATATTAAGGATGGCTTAATAATATGTTGACTACAATTCAAAATACATTAAAAAAAATATTTGGTAGCAAGCATGAACGCGATATAAAAAAATTACTACCTGCTGTTAATTTAATCAATGCTATGGAAATTTTATTTTTAGATTATTCAAACGACGATTTAAAAAATTGCACATCGCGATTTATTGATTATATAAAAACCGAGATACCGGAAAATTATATAGACGGGCTGAATCGTCAAATTATAAATGCTTATAGCGCGCTTCAAAAAAAAGGCGAGAGTGCTGTTGACGAATATGCTAAACGCTATAAAAAATTATTTTTAGATAATCGCGAAGAATTAGACAAAAAATATCAAAAAGACAAAATGCGTAATGTTATAATGAATTCTTTAATTGATGCACGGCTTGATAAACTCATAAATGATTTAAAAAAAAGAATAGAAAATTATTTAAAAATAAATTTGCGGCAATTAGAAAATGATTTAACAAAAAATTGGAATGATTATTTGAAAAATGTAGATAATGAAAATCCTTTGAACATTATTTTGCCAGAAGCATTTGCAATTGTTCGGGAAGCGTCAATGCGTAGATTGGGCTTGCGGCATTTTGATGTGCAATTAATGGGCGGAATGGTTTTACATCAAGGGAAAATCGCTGAAATGAAAACAGGCGAAGGTAAAACGCTTGTTGCGACATTAGCGGTATATCTAAATTCGCTTACTGATTTAGGCGTACATATGGTGACTGTTAATGAATATTTAGCAAAACGCGACAGTATCTGGATGGGCGAATTATATAATTTTTTAGGACGCAGCGTTGGCTTGATTTTGAATGAAATGCCCCATAACGAAAAAATCAAAGCGTATAAATGCAGTATTACCTTTGGAACTAATAGTGAATTTGGCTTTGATTATTTGCGTGATAATATGGTAGTATCTATTGATCACTGCGTGCAACGTGGGCATAATTTTGCTATTATCGACGAAGTTGACTCTATATTGATTGACGAAGCGCGCACGCCTTTGATTATATCAGGCGCAGCGGAAGACACTACGGAAAAATATTATAAAATTAATAAATTATTTCCTTATCTTGTCAAAGGCGAACGCAAAGAAGAAAACGAACAAATTATAGAAACCGGCGATTATTGGATTGATGAAAAATCTAATTCTGTGGCACTAACAGAGACCGGTGCGCGCAAATGCGAAAAATTTTTGAATATGCCGGATTTATTTTCAGTTGAAAATATGCGTATTGTCCACCACATTCATCAGATGTTGAGAGCCCATAATCTTTTTAAAAAAGAAGTTGATTATATTGTTAAAGATGGAAAAATAGTGATAGTTGATGAATTTACCGGACGCTTGATGCCGGGCCGTAGATGGTCTGACGGACTGCATCAGGCAATTGAAGCAAAAGAGGGCTTGAAAGTAGAAATGGAATCGCAAACATTAGCGACTATCACATTGCAAAATTATTTTAGAATGTATTCAAAACTCGCCAGTATAACAGACACAGCGGATACAAAAGCGCAAGAATTTTGGGAAATATACAAACTCGATGTAGTAGTTATTCCAACAAATATGCCGGTCTGTCGAAAAGATTATGACGACAAAATTTATCGCACGAAAAACGGCAAATATCAAGCAGTAGTAGAATTAATCAAAGAAAACCATAAAGTAGGCAGACCGATTTTGGTCGGCACAATTTCAATTGAAGTATCTGAATTATTAAGCAAGATGCTTACGCGCTGTGGATTGACGCACAGCGTATTAAACGCTAAATATCACGAGCGCGAAGCGGAAATTATTGCAAATGCCGGATTGAAAAATTCTATAACAATAGCAACTAATATGGCTGGTCGAGGAACTGATATAGTATTAGGCGAAGGCGTAGCGGAACTCGGTGGATTGTTAGTTATCGGCACTGAACGGCACGAAGCACGAAGAATAGATAATCAGTTGCGCGGTCGTGCAGGCAGACAAGGAGACCCGGGAGAAACTGTGTTTTTTGTGGCATTAGACGATGATTTAATGAGATTGTTTGGGTCTGATAGAGTAGCAGGAATAATGGAACGTTTGGGAATGGACGATACGCAAGAGATACAACATCCGTTTATTTCAAAAGCAATAGAACGCGCTCAAAAAAAAGTCGAAGCGCATAATTTTGAAATTAGAAAACATCTTATTGACTTTGATAATGTAATGAACACGCAGCGCGATATTATTTATAAAGAACGCAAAAAAATATTAGTTGAAGAAAATTTGAAAAATTACTTTATTGAAGTAATGGAAGAAGTAATAGAAAATCTTGTGTTGGAATATTGCCCGGAAAAAAAACATTATACAGAATGGGATATTGACGGATTAATAGATATTTTTTATAAAACATTTTCATTTGATTTATATAGAAAGAAAAACGAACTGTCCGAAATATCAATGCAACAGGAATTATTTAATTTTCTTGCTGATGAAGGGAAAAAATTATTTAACGAACGCATACAATTAATCCCTGAAAAAGATGTGAATTACTTTTTAAGAGTCATTATGTTAAGAATATTAGATGAAAATTGGAAAGACCATCTGCATAATTTGGATTATTTAAAAGAAGGCATACATTTACAGGGGTGGGCATCGAAAGATCCGGTAGTGGCTTATAAAAATCAGAGTATGCAAATGTTCGGGGGAATGATTAGAAATATTAAAGAAACCATAATCGAATATCTTTTTAAATTGAAAATAACAATATCTTCTGATGAAGATGAACGAAAAGAACGCGAAATGATTTCGTCTTCATATCGTATTACAGAAACCAAACATTCGGACAACAGTGGAGCATTTGAAGAACGTAAAAAAACAGTTGCAGCTAAAAATATAAGCGCTGCTTCTTCAAAAATGGCGAATATGGATATTGAAAAAATTGGAAGAAATACACCTTGTCCTTGCGGCAGCGGTAAAAAATACAAAAAATGCTGCGGTCAAAATAAATAAATATTTTTTTATGTTGTATTTTTGCGAATATAAGGTAGAAAAAATTTGCGATTTAATTTTGGCGTTTAAAATTGATAAAAACCAAAATGATCAAATAATAAAATTATCACGGATATATTTTAAAAATGTATTCGCTAAAACAAAAATTAAAATAATACAAAATGTTTTGTTAATACACCGTCATAAAAAAATTATAAAAAAAATTTTTGATTATTTAGACGATATTTTCAAATTGAAAAAAATTGAAATAGATTTCAGTGATTTTGATTTTAGCAAATGTTCAAATTTTGAACGGAAAATATTATTTTGTTTATACAATAATACAAAATACGGCGATACTATTAGCTATTCAAAATTAGCGGAATTAGCGGGATATAACAAAAATTATAGTCGAGCAGTAGGCAATGCTA
Source organism: bacterium (assembly GCA_029551925.1). Lineage (GTDB taxonomy): Bacteria > JAGOBX01 > JAGOBX01 > JAGOBX01 > JAGOBX01 > JAKPEO01. Next base: position 13,071 of record JAKPEO010000028.1, on the reverse strand, counting down.
TGGCAAAAAATCCGTTTCCTATTATTTTTCCCTGCCATCGCGTAATTAAATCAAATGGCATGCTCGGCAATTTTCAAGCAGGAATAAATATCAAAAAAAAATTATTAGAATTTGAAAATTTATATTTATAAACGCGGAATTTTTTTGTTTTTTCACTCAATCATTAATTCACATAACTAATTTTGTTTTTAATTTATAAGTTAATTTTAAGATATATATTGAAGCAAATAATTTGAACCGATATTTTTAAATAGAGCGTTAACAGCCCATTCTTTGACTGCAATCGAAGATTTTATGATACAATCTATAATCTTGTTCAATGTAAAAAAATTTTTAGTTTTAAGATTTGTAGTTAAAATTTCTCTTATTTGTATGCGCAATTTATAGTCTGGAATATTGGTTAAATTTATTAAAAATCTGACGATTGAATATTCATAAGTTTGCAAATCATAATAAATTTCGCCCCACGGCGCTGCATATACTTGCGTTTTTGGGGATATTGTGCCTTTTCTTTTTTTAGATTTGTTCTTTTTAAAAATCGAAGAAGAAACGCCATTATGATGATTATCAAATTCAGTTTGAGATTTTCTGTATTCGATTATGTAGTGATACGCTTCATTAATTTCTTTTAAAATATCAACTGCTTCTGGCGAAGTATTTTTATCGGGATGATATTTTAGAACAAGTTTTCTATAATTTTTTTTTAATAATTCTTCTGGCGCATTTTCGTCAATATCGAATAAGGCATAATAATATGAAATTTTATTTAATTTATTATCATCAAGAATTTTATTATTTTTTCCGTTCATATTCTTACCTTCCTATTTTTCTCTTTTTTCCTATTTTTCTTATTTTGAATATAGACCATTTTTTGGAAATTGTCAATTTTTTTTGCGTTAGTTTTTTTTTATCATATTATTAAATTGCACTTGAATATGATTTTTTTTTAAAAATTGATTTTTATATGACAATTCAATAAACGCCATTAAAATTAACTCTATTAGCTCTGATGAATGTGATTTAACCATTTTTTTACTAGCAGAAATATGGATTTTCTTTTTTTTAGATTTGAAAATAATTATTTAGAATTTTTCTGATGCTTTATTTTTTCTATTCTAACCAATAAATAAAAAAATATTTTTTACAAAAAGAATTTAGTTTTTGCATTTTAAAAAAATGATAGTTTTTTTAATTGCTCGCAAGCGCGTAAAAGAATGTCTTTTTTTTTAGCAAAGCAAAAGCGAACAAATCGTTCGCCTGATTTAGTGTTAAAAAACGCAGAGCCCGGCACAGTAGCAACGCCGGTATTTTGCAATATCATATCAGCTGCCTGTCTGCTATTTTTGCAATTCAATTTAGAAATATCAGCGAGTAAATAATAAGCGCCTTCTGGGACGCACGGCGTTAATCCAATTTCATTTAAAGTATTGACTAAAATATCTCGATTGTTTTGATAAAAATCTTTTAATTCTTTAAACGTACAATCGCTTTGAATTAAAATATCAGCAACCGCTTTTTGCAAAGGCGCAGGAGCGCATATATAAATCAAATCATTTAATATTCCGAGTTTTGTAATTATTTCTTCACACGCGCAAAGATAACCTAAACGCCACCCAGTAATGCTAAAAGTTTTTGAAAAACCACCAATAGTCAAAACTTTTTCTTTGTTTGCTGATACAGCCGCTGGGCTGATATGCTCGTTATTATCAAAAATAATGTATTCATAAATCTCGTCAGTTATTAAAAAAATATCGTTTTTTTCTAATATTTCAAATATTTTTTTTATTTCTTCTTTTGAAAATATTTTGCCGTTCGGATTTGCAGGAGTGTTTATTACTATTGCTTTGACAGTTTTATTTTTTTCTATTAACTCTGATAATTTTTCAAAATTTATAAGCCATTGATTTTTTTTGTCATTATAATTTAATTCGCAAGTAATAGGATTAAGCCCCAAACTTAAAATCGTATTGTAATGATATCCGTAATACGGCTCAAATAAAATTATGCTGTCGCCTTTTTCAAATAATCCTGCTAATGCTATATAAAAACCGCCAGTTGAGCCATTTGTTATAAGTATTTCTTTTTCCTGATTGTAGTCAAGTTGATTATATATTTTTAATTTTCTTGCTACTGCTGTTCTTAATTCGTCTAATCCATCATAACGCGTGTAAATATTATAGCCATCGCGTATTGCTTTATCAACAGCGCTGATAAGTTGTTCGGACAACTCTAAATCGCAAATACCTTGACTTAAATTAATGCCCTGCGGATGTTTAGCGCATTCTATACTCATCCGCCGAATATCAGACTGTTTTAAATTATTTATATGACGATTAAATTTGATATTCATTTTTATTCTATATCTGCTTTTTTTAAAAATACATTTTTTGGTTCGATGACAAATAATTATAATCGTCCAACTAAAAATATCAATTAAAATAAATAATAAAATATTCTAAACATAATAACAAATAGCCGCATTGTATTCTTATCAGTGAAATAAAAATTAAAAATCGTGAATAATACAGATTTTAGCGTATCAGTCAATTTTATTCATCATAAAAGTAGCGAAACTATACGATGTATAAAATTGCCTGCCTAATAAATTGTAAGTTATTCGCTGTTCAGGTAGATTCAATATCTGCTGACATAAATCTTTCATTTTTTTTACTTCGCCTTTTGCTGATAATAGTTCGCTATACATCATAAGCGCCAAAACCTTGTATCTTAAATCCTTCGCATTATTTGCCGCATTTATCAAAATATTTTCGAGTTTTTTGTCATTGCGTTCAGTTCTATAAATATTCGATAATCTCAAAAATATTTCGTCGTAATATTCGAATGTCTTCTCAGCATCTTTCAATACTTCTAAATAACTATGCAGCGCAAGATTATATTTTTTCTGCAAATCATTTATACGCGCTAAATAAAATTTTAATTTTAATTTAGTCGTTAAATCATAATTTAATGTCAATTGTTCAGTGATTAATTTTTTAGGATAATCTAAATAATTATTGTCTAATAATACATCTATTTTCTGAAAAAAATACCGCTGATTGTAATCCATATTTTTTTCAAGAAATATCGGGATCTTATCAGTTTGATTTGTCTTAAAAAGTAAAGTCAGATACTTGACCTTTAAATCTTCTGTATAATCGCTATTCGGAAACTTTTCAAAAAATTTCTCGATTTTAAGTATTACAGATTGTTCGTCTTTTTCATTCATAATTTTTTGATATTCTACTAACGGCGAACTCTGATAATTTGTAGGCAGCACTAATTTATTATTAACTTCTATTGTCATCGCGCCGGTCGGATGATTGGTTTTGCCGCCGCTTTTAACAACTACCATAACTGCAAGAATTATTACTATCGCAATTAAAGGAATAATAAATATCAGCGGTTTTTCTTTAATAATATCTAAAAATTTTTTTTCTGTTTTTTTATCTGTTTCAGTAAGATATTTTACAATTTCATTGGCAATCAAATCATTTTTCAATAAATGCATTACTGATGCAAGCGTTAATTGCTTATTTTCAAAACTTAATTTTTCCGCCTCTACTATCCGCTGCTGCGCTGGTAATTTGCATATATCTATTAATTTCTTTTTTAAAATTTCGTCTTCTTTTATAGCCAATAATAATTCGGAAAAATTATCAAGAATCATATTAGGCATTTTAATATTTTATCCCCGCTACAAACTCATTTTTATTAAATAAACTATTTATTCCGCTAAAAATATTGATTTTTTTGTATATTTCATAACTTACAAAAAAATTAGGATTATATGACTTTTCCAATTTTTCATAATCTTTTGTCTTGCGCAGCGCCGCGATAATATTAATTTTTTTAGAAATATCAGCGTCAATACCCACACCTAAATTAGAATTTAAAATACCAAAATATACGCGAAGCGGATATTCATAAATTTGTAATTTATAAGTAGCGTCAAAAGTTACTTTTAATTTGTCAAATTCCGCATCTGTTAAATTTGTATTCCTAAATGCTGTTTGGTTATTTTGAAATTCTATACCATTCAAAATATTAGCGCTAAACATAAAACCACTTTTTTTATCGCGTCCCACTCCCAAACTAATTTTATATTGTTCGAATTTTTCTTTGAAATTATAACCGAGTTCAAAGCCAGGCTGAATTTTTAATGCATCTACTTTCTTTATCCAATCATTTGAAATTTTTATTGTTGATTTCAAATCGTCAACTATTGTTTCAACATTATTATATACTGTATCGTATGTTATTATCTTTCCGATTGTGCCTTCTCCGCGATTTATACGAGTAGTTATATCTCGTAAATTAGCGGTTAACACATTCAAATTTTTGCTTAAATCTTCAAAGGTAGCAGCCATCGCATTGATTTTATCAATATTTTGTGAACCTAATATAACATTAACATTTTTCAAAAGCTCATTGCTAGTATTTATCAAAGAATGCAAATCTTTAGAATATTCAGGGAGCTGCACGGCAATCTTATTTAATTCAATAATTGTAATATTTATTTTTTCCATTATGTTGTTAAGTTGGTCTGTCATTTTCATTGCCATAGCAGCATATTGCGTATCCGCTAATAATTTGCTTATTATTCCTTCGCCATAATTTATATTATTCAATAAATATTCGCTGTGTCCTATTATTTTTTGAATATTGCCATGCGGCTCGTTTATCTGTTTTGTTATTATCAATACTTCTTCGCTTATTTTTCTAACATTTTCCAATAGCGGCATTAATTCATTTTTTACATCATTCATAAGATTCATCGCGCCAACCATAATTTCATTTTCTCGAATTGTTGGGATAAATGTTAAATCATTTTCTGTTCGTATAATTTTTCCGCCGCTCTGCGCTAATTCAAAAAACGGAAAACCCACTACCGGTTTATACAAAATTAATCGCGATTCTTGAGTAACATATTCATTGTATTTGTCTAAAATATAAAATTCTACGCGCACAATGAGTTTGTTATCTAATTTTATAAGTTTTAATTCATCAACAAAGCCAATGTCAAATCCAGCTATTTTTATAGGCACGCCTGCAGAAATATTTGAACTGTCATAAATATAAGTATAATATTTGGTCTTTTCAGCAAACCATTTTTGTTTATTACCGATTAAATAAATTATTCCGATAAATAATAAACTGCTTGTTATTATGAAAGTTAATACAAACTTATTCAAATGTTTAAACTTAAATGCTAATGAGAACATATTTTTTCATTAATAATTATAATATTTTTATAATAATCTGCAAGTGTTAAAATTTCCGTTGTCGCAATTACAACTATTCCCATATCATTAATTTTTTTACAAATTTCTAAAAATTCGGACTGTTCAAAAGTTGAACATTCGTCAATTATAATTATTTGCGGCTGCAAAGATAATGCGCGGATAATTGAATATTTTTTTTTCTGCTGTATATTCAAACTTTCAGGAAATACATTAACATAAATTTTTAAATCAAATAATTCCGCCAAATCATTGATGATTTTTTGCGATTCCGTCTCGTTATAATTTTTATGAAATAACAATGGCAGTATCATATTTTGTTGAATATTCATATTGCTCAACATCACGGCGTTTTTATCAACCTGCGCTATAAAAAATAAATTATTAGATTTTGTCCAATCATTAGATAATTGTGTTTTTATTGATTTAATAGCAAAATTTAAAAATTTCTGATGGCCGACAATTAGAATAGTTTCTTTTAAAAGAAATTCGTAATTATAATTATCAAAAAAAAATTCGATTTTTTCCTTCATACTATCAAATAAAAATAACTATGAATGTTATAACAGCATCAACAACTAAACAATAAGTCATCGCTTGTATAAAACAGCGAGTAGTCACTCGTGGCACTTCGCGCACTGTATTTTCAATACTCACGCCTTGATAAAACGCTACTAACGAAATAATCATTCCAAAAACTAATATTTTTATAATCCAGACAATCATATCTACAATTGTGATGGATTGCAGCAATTTTTCAAGAAAAACACCAATTGGCGAATATATAAAAAACAATGCGCTTATATAACCAGTTAAAATCGTGAAAACATTGAAAAATACAGATAAACATAAAATAGCGATAACAAATCCGATAAATCGCGGAAACATCAAAAATAAAAAACCGTCGATTTTCAAAATTTTTTCTAAATAAAATATTTCGCCGTTTAATTTCATATTTGCCATTTCTACGCTGACAGCATTGCCGCTGCGTCCTATAATAATAAACATTATCACTATCGGGCCAATTTCTCGAATAACAAATGCCAATACTTTTCCGATATATTCATTTCCACCAATTTGCGGAAGATATACTATCGACTGCGCTATTACAATAAATCCGACTAAAAATGCGGAAAATAAAATTAGCGGCAGCGCATCTATTCCTGTAAATAATATCTGCTTAAACATTTGAGTAGAAATCATCTTTCTACGATGCCATTCGCCGCTAAACAAAATTTTTAAATTGTAAAAAAATAAATAGATTACTCCTTCTAATGGCTTAAATTTTTTTTTTAGGAAGTTTTTTAACGGCATAATTTCTATATTATTTTATCATAGTATTATTTATTTTTCATACAGAATTTTCTTTATAAGTTCAGACAATTTATGCAAATCAATGGGTTTTTCAATTGTAGCGCAAACATTAGGAAAATTTGAAATTATTACATTATATTGCGGATCATTAACGCAGCCGGATACGACGATAATTTTTAAATCTTTTAATTTTGAATATAAACCGGATATTACATATGTCCCGTCCCATTTAGGCATTTCTAAATCTGTTATTATTAAATCATATTTCACGCCATTATGTATTTTTTCTAATGCCTCATTTGCATTTTTTACAATGTCTATTAGATATCCTTCTTGCTCTAAAAATTTTTTATAATTCAATGATATTAATATTTCATCTTCAACTATGAGTATTTTATATTTTTTGTTATTTTCAATATTCTCCATTTTTTCTTAAAATAAACAAAAATATTATGTCTAATGAAATTAATATATTTTTGTTATTTGTCAATTTTTTTTTAATTTATTCTTGCGGCTGGCGCGCCGCTCCAAAAAAACAATTTACCATTATTTTTGGAAAATATATAAATACGCTTCGCCGTATTTTTTTTGTGAAAGGAGTTTTAAATAATCAGGGACATTAGCATTAAAATTTTGTTTTGATGTTTCTATTATTATAAGCGTCTTATTATGAATTATATTTTTTAGATTATCATTAGATAAAATTTTTTCCGCTAAATTAGAATTATAGGGCGGGTCAATAAAAATAACATCAAATTTTGAGTTTAGCAATTTTATAGTTTTTAATGCATCTCCGTAAATAACAATATTTTTATCTATTGCCTCCACATCATTTAATTTTTTTAATGCGCTAAATTGATAAGTTTGAAATTGTATTTTATATTTTTCTAAATTATATTTTAGTATTTCATATACGCTTTTGAATTTTTCTACGAATACGCATAAAAAACCATTGCTCACAGCTTCAATTCCAATATTTCCAGAACCGCTGAAAACATCTAAAAATATTTTGTTATTAAAATTGTCAATATGATTTCTTATTATATTAAATAATGCTTGTTTGACAATTGCCTTTGTAGGTCTTATAATATCCGGCGTTTTTATATTAGCGGCTTTAAGTTCGCCTGACAAAATTTTTATCATTGCTTAATATTAAATTTTCGTTTTTATTAATTCTATTGACTTTTGAAATATTAATATTAGTTTTTTCAACCTCGTCATTGTTGTCTGAATTTTGAAATTTTTCAGGTTGTATTTTTTTTTGAGCAATCGTGCAATTCTTAAAAATTTTTACTGGACAATCTAAACAATATCTGCCCATTGTTTTTTTTGTGCAATTCAGATAATCAATATTGTGTCGTATTTGCATTCTCAAACATAAATTACAAATTTGCAACATAGATGTTTTATTAGATATTTTTTCGTCTATTTCTTTGCCGCATACTTCGCAATATATTTTTTTTTCTTCATCTAAATTTTCGTACGAATCTTTATTGTAATTTTCTATTAATTCTCGGATATTCGGCATAATAAACGAATTTTCTAAATTTAGATTTTTTAGTTCAGTTAACAATAATTCGATCTTTTTTTGAATATCCATATCGCGGGCGGGCATTATCAAAACTTCATTTTGTCTCGATATTCGCCATATAAATGTTTTTTCGCCAATAAAATCATCATAAATTTTTATATTGTAATTATCGGCAATTTTCTTTAACTCTTCATAAATTTTAGTCATTTCTTTTTTCTCAACTCTTCATTTAAAATTTCGCGCGCTTCTTTTATTGAAGCATTATTATGTATAATTGCAGCCACCGCCTTAACTATCGCTGTTGGCGATGAATGCTGAAAAATATTTCTACCGATTGATATGCCCGCGCCGCCAACTTGATTAGCGTAATATACCATTTCAAGCAAATCATCGTCAGATTCTAATTTTTCGCCGCCGGCAATTATCACAGGCGCCGGACAGGTCTTTATTACTTCTGCAAATGTTTCAGGCGAGCCAGTATAATTGGTTTTTATTATATCTGCGCCAAGTTCCGCTCCCACCCTTGCCGCGTGCTTGACAACATTTACATCGTTCTCTTGATTGATTTTTTTGCCGCGCGGATACATCATTGCAATAAGCGGCATCCCCCATTCCATACATTCTTCAACCACATTTCCGAAATCGCGAAGCATATCTTTTTCATCTTCTGCGCCAATATTTATGTGAATACTAACAGCGTCAGCGCCCATTTTAATAGCGCGTCTGACATTATTTACTAAAACTTTGGAGTTCGGATCAGGTGCTAAACTTGTGCTTGCAGATAAATGTAGTATCAATCCTATGTCTTTGCCAGAATTACGATGCCCGTAAATAGGTAAACCCAAATGGCCTATAACAGCATTAGCGCCGCCCTCCGCTATTTGGTCAACTGTTTTTGTTAAATTAATTAACCCGTCAATAGGTCCGACAGTGACTCCGTGATCTAACGGTACTATTATTGTTTTTTTATTCAAACGATTCATTATTCGTTCTAATCTTATTTTTTTTCCGAGTATCATCTTAATTCCTTAAAAAAATCATCGTCAAATTCCAAATAATTTATTATATTTTTAATTTAAAAAAAATCAAGAAAAAACTTGACTTTTTTCTTGTTGGATATTTAATGATAAATTCTAAACAATTCTGGTTATTAGTAATTTTTATTGATGATGGTAATCGTAGGGCTAGGCAATATCGGCAGCGAATATGTCAATACAAGACATAATATAGGTTTTATGGTTATTGAAAAACTTGCAGAGGAAAATAATGTTCAATTCAAAACTCAAATGCGTTTTGAATGCGAATATTGCGAATTTATAAGAAAAAAAAAAATAATGTTGGTTAAACCGCTGACTTATATGAATAATAGCGGTCGAGCAGTTCGTAAAATTCTAGACTATTATTCATTTTCTCCTGAAAATTTAATAGTAGTATATGACGATATTAATTTAGAGTTTGGCGTTATACGAATACGCAGAGACGGCGGCGCGGGCGGACATAATGGTATAAAATCAATAATAGAATATTTAGGAACTAATAAATTTGCCAGAATTAGATTAGGTATAAATTCTCCAAAAAGCGAAGATTTGGCTAATTATGTATTATCTAATTTTAATAAAGAAGAAAAAAAAGAACTGCCGTTTTTTTTAGATGCCGCTACTGCCGCACTAAATTCAATATTAGATTCCGGTATAGATAGAGCAATGAATGAATATAATAAAAAACACTTATAGAATGATATACTCTCCTTTACCTCATTATTAATTAAAATCATTGATAGATATGAGGATATAATAAATGGTAAAAATGCTAAAATAACAGCCAAAAGTTAAGTATAGTGGACTGAGAAAAGTTAAAAAAAAAAATAAGTGCCTTTTCCTTTTTTTAAAACTAAATTAACCACCTACTCGCTTCCATAATAAACTTGTTAAGGACATAAATTAGCAAGCGCTGAATGTTTGCGTAAAAAATTATATTTATAAAAAAAATAATTGAGCGCATTAAATAAAACAGATATAGATTCATAATTATAAAGATAAATATTTTCATATTTAATCGTTCTAAAAAAGCGTTCAACAAAAATATTATCAAGCGCTATGCCAGTAGAGTTCATTGAAATTTTAATATCTTTATCAATAATGATTTTGCAAAAATTTTCAGAAGTAAATTGAGACACTTGATCTGTATTAAAAATTTCTGGCGATGGATATTTCGCCAATGCTTCATTTAATGCGTCAATACAAAATTGAGCATCAAGCGAATTTGAAATTTTATAACTTAAAATTTTTCTGCTGAAAATATCCATCTTAAATGAAACTCAAAAAGGGGATTTAGAACGATTGGAAAAAGAGCAAAAAGAAAAGGAAAAAGAATTGAAGGATTTAAACAACCAATTAAAAAAAATTGATGAAAAAATTAAAAATGATAAAACTATTTCTAAACTTAATCCAGAAGAGGAAGCAAAAAAATTGACTAAGGCAATTGATCCGAAAAAAGATGAAATTGAAGAATTAGAGAAAACAAAAGAAAGTCAATTATCTCAAATTGCTAAAAGTGAAGAAGGATTAAAGAAATATAAAGACGATTTAGACGATTTAAAATTACGGACAGTTGTGGCTTTAGGACTTAATGCAGGAGTATTTTTTCTTGTAAAAGACGCTGTTCAAGATATAACGGAATTGTCTAAATCTATTAAAGACGATGCACAAAAAGACCCGATTAAAGGCGGAAAATATGTGTCAGCATTTGCTACAGGGGTAGTTGTTGTTCCTAAATTTGTTTCACAAATAGGTGAAACTGTTAAAAATTTAAATCGAATTAATAGATTTGCAAAAGCTATGAAAGGTGAAGATATCAATAAGGATAAAGAATAATTGAATATAAATAACAGTAGCGGGCTTTTATGTTAAAAAAATATATAATGCCCGTTACTGTTATTTTAAAGTGATGATTTATGAAATACATATTATTATTTATAATTTTTATTTTTAGTAATTCAATGATGTATGCTAATAACCAAAAACCGATATTAGAAATAATTGAATGTAGATTTGCCCAAGACCTATTGAATAAAAAACTTTTTGAAAAAACTGGACAATACTCTGATATATATTTTATTGAACCTTCATCAATGATAGATTCTGTAGAAGGAATATTCAATGAATTAAATATTTTTCAAATATATACAAATCGAAATATTAGTCTTTTTCAAGACTATTCAAAAAAAACTCAATTAGGATTATATCGAAATGAAATAACAGATATTGAAAAACAAAATCCTGATTTTTTATGTATATTTGAAATAACAGATATTAAAGAAACTGAGGAAAATAGAAGCGGTTATTATTATATATTTACAGAATTATCTATTTCATTAAAAATTTTTGACGCTAATTCTAAATCAAGAGAAACTTTTTATTCCACATCAGTAAAAAAGGATATGAAAGAAAAAGCAATTTTTTATGAAAATGAATGGATTTATCGGGAAGCAACAAGTAAAAAATTGAGCAAATTGTTTGAACAATGCATAGAGGAATTAAAAAATAATTTAAAAAATTATTTTTTCCCTCGTGGATTGATTGTAGATAAAATTGATAAAGAAAATTTTCAAGTAAAAATTAATGACGAAAAATTTTTTACAAAAAATAGCGATGTCATAATTTTCGAGGAAGAATTAAAAAAAATAGATGGAAAAATTTCAGCATATCAGATTACTGTTGCCGAAGGGATAATCGAAGATATCGGCAAAAATAATATGAAAATTAAAATAAAAAAAAATGAATCCAAAAAAAAAAGTGAAAACTGATATGCTTGTTCAATTAAAGGATTCACCTTTTAGTAAAAAAAGTAATATCCGAAGTATTATTTCAGAATCAATAATTGAAATGATACCACCGCAAAAACCGGATTGGGTCATAAACGAACCAACAGAAGAAAATGATAATTTAATTTTTATCGGTTCTTCAGAATTGAAAAGTAGTGAAGTTGAAGCGCGAAATGAAGCATATAGAGACGCTGTGAAAAAGTTTGCGCAATATTGCGGAATAAAAGTTATAGAAATTGCAACAAGAAATCTTTCGTTTGAAGGATTGGCAAGCGATATAAAAAATCCTGATATAATGGAACAAAAAAAAGAAAGTCAGATAACAAATATTTTTGTAAGCAGGGTTAAAGCAAGAAGTTGGTTTATAACAAAAAAAAATATTGTTTATTCAGACAATACTTCTGGTATTGGTTTTGAGGCAAAAGTAAAAGTAGAAGTTCCGCAGTCCGAATATGAAAAAGCAAAATATGAATATGAACAGCGAAAATTAAATAATGTTTTATTTTATTTTGATTTTCAAGGAGTAGAAGATTCAGAATTCAAAGCAGAAATTGAAAATGATTTATCGAATTTTATTAGTCAAAAAATGTCTATTTCCAAAAAAATAAATTATGAAAACATAAGAGATAAAATAAATATACGGTTTTTCAATGATTTTTTTAATGAAGAAAATAAAAGTAAACTAAAAGATTTAAAAATTGACGGAGTTATAAATTTCCGTGTTTCGTTTTTATTTGACGGAAAATTTGGAGAAATTGAATCTTACAAATGTTCTGTATCAGTTAAATTAACAAATTTATCTGATATAAGCAGTGATAATGACGGAATATACGAAAGTAAAAAAGGACTCGGTTTTAATAAATTGTTAGCACAAAAAGAAGCCTGGAGAAAAGTAAAATTATCATTACAATAAAACAAAACATCGGTTATCTTAGATTGTTAGTGTCATACTTGCACAAATGCACAAATAATTAATAGGAAAATCAATTATCATTTAAACAAAATATACAACATTATAAATTTGTAGTCAATGTTTTTTTTTGCCTATTGCAATAGGCAAAAAAAACGGAAAAAACAGATGATTTGAAAAATAAATAACCAGAAAATGTGTCAAATGCGCAGAGAATCATCTATGATTTTTTATGGGAATAAATTAATGATTG
>JAKPEO010000120.1 GCA_029551925.1 bacterium | reverse complement strand
GAAAACGAAAAAAATTTAACCCAATGAAACAGAAACCGCAAATAATATTTATAATCGTTTTAGCAGCTTATTTTTTGCTAAACGGATTGATACCCCGAAAAGAAAATAACGACTTGCAAATGTATTCTAATGAATTGCAGCGGGAAGGCTGGAGCAAAAAAGCAGCGGATCACATTGCAAAAGTAGAATTTAAAATCATCCCTGAAGATAGCCTTTATTTGGCTTATATGGAAGATTAAATTTTATATGTAGGCGAAAAATCAAATTTATAAATAATTAAAAACTCATAAAATGAAAGACTTAAAAACCAAAACAGTAAACTACAAAGAAATTGTAATTTCTGATAAATACAGAAGTAAATATCAAGTTTCGGTATTCGATACTGAAAGACAAAAAACAACGTACAGAAACTACTTTAAAACGCTTGCGGAAGCCGAAGAATGTTTCGATCAATTAGTAGAAATTCAAGAGCAAAAAATGAATTATCAATTTTAAAAAGTAATACCATGACAATTAAAAAATTTGACTACTCAAAAAGCAAAGAAGATATATTTTATAAAATCATATATCCAATTTACGCAAAAGAATTTTTATACGGAAACAACTACGAAAATTTTGCTTTTACCGTATCAGCTAATTTTATTCTCAACCCCGAACAATGGGAATATATTTTAGAGCATTGGGAACAAAAAGAATCAATTTTAAAAATCGTAAATAAATAGACATGAACAAAGAAAAAATCATCGACGGAATTATCACTTTTGGAATAGGTGCAACAATAGTTATTTTAATCGTTTTGGCTTGTCTTATTTTTGATTTTGCGCCAGAAGTAAAAGAATATATTTTCAACCTTTAAAATTGGCGAATCATGACTAAAATAGGATATTACAACCCAAAAAATAATAAATACCAATACTCAAAAGTAATAAGTATAGAAGGTGACACGGTAAACTGTTTAAATACTTCGGCAAATTATCCTTATACCGAAAGTTTAGAAAACTTAAAAAGACTTTCAAACGCTCCTAATCCTAATTGGCACGGAACTCAAAAAAAACCATTAGTAAAATTAATTTAAAAAATCATGGCAAATAAAACCAAAGCGCAAAAGCATAACGAAAATTTAGAAAAGTTATTTGCTCCCGAAATTGCAAGGCTTCGAAAAGTTGAAGCGGTTGCAAATGAAATATTAAGCAGCATTGAAAATCTTGTTGTGATTAACACAAATCTTGATCGTTGCCATTTAATTAACTCAATCCAAAAAGTACTCAGTCAAAAAACCATTTTAAAAAATT
>JAKPEO010000119.1 GCA_029551925.1 bacterium | reverse complement strand
ACCAAAAAAATTATATTAATAAAAACGCCGAAAGGCGTTTAATAATATTAGCCGTAGGCGCAAAAATAATCATATCAAATCAACCGCAAAGCGGTTGAATAATAAAAAAAATTTTCTTCTTCGTGTCTTGGTCTCGCTTTGTGTCTTCGTGTTAAAAAAAAAAATAAACACAAAGCCGCGAAGATATAATAAGCACAAAGAAAAATTTGTCAGGCAAGATGCCTACTTACAATTATCACTTTCATTCACATTCATTCGTCTGTTAAAAATATCCAATAAAATCCTATCTCTTTTTTTATTCTTTCTCTGTGAACTCTGCGCCTCTGTAAGATAATTTTCGGCTAAAAAACTCAAGGCGCTAATTTATTTTCTTTTTAATTTCTTTTCAAACAGCGCATACAAAGACGGAATCAAAAACAATGTTATAAATGTTGACGATAATAACCCGCCGCATACTACGCGCGCAAGCGGCGTCTGCATTTCTGAACCTTCGCCCAATCCGACAGCGAGCGGCAGCAATCCCAATACAGTGGTTAAGGTAGTCATCAATATTGGTCTCAATCTTCTTCTACCAGCTAATATCACAGCATCGTACAACTGCATATTATATTCGCGTCTCAATAAATTTGTATAATCAACTAAAATTATAGCATTATTAACAACAATCCCTGCAAGCATTATAAGCCCAATAAATGCTTGGACATTAAACAGCGTATTAGTCAAAAGCAAAATTAAAATTACGCCTATCACAGCGAGCGGCACAGAAAACAGCACTATAAACGGATCTATAAGCGATTCAAATTGCGCAGCCATTACCATATAAACCAATGTAATAGCAAGTATCAAAACAAACAGCATCTCTTTAAATGATTTTTGCTGTTCTTCAAATTCGCCGCTAATAGTCACGCTAAAATTATCAGGTATTGCGATGCTATTAATCACTTTTCGAATATCAGCAACTACTCCGCCTAAATCGCGTTTTTCATAATTAATATCAAGATTCATTATTCGTTCTTGATCTAATCGCTCGATTGACAGCGGCCCGTCGCCTGATTGTATTGTCACAATATTTGATAATTGCGTCTTTTGATTATTCGGCAGCG
>JAKPEO010000105.1 GCA_029551925.1 bacterium | reverse complement strand
GCGTAAAATTCTTAACTGTATACAAATCGCTAAATAATTTTTTAAATTTATATTTATGCCAAATAGCATAATAATAATTAATCATCACGCTCCACCAACTCTTGCCAAACTTGCGCGGCCGCAAAAATACTTAATACCGAGCATCAAAATTTTCTAATACTTCTATATATTTTGTCTTATCGACATAATAATGATTATCCACTATTAAAGCTTCAAAATTTTGCAAGCCATAAGGTGTTTTTTTCTTTTTCATAATGATTGTATTATAACATTATTCAAATACGATTTCAAGAAGTTTTATAAATTTATCGGAATAGTAAAAGTAAAAATTGCTCCGCCTTCTGGTCTGTTTTTTGCAGTTATTTTACCTTTATGCATCTCTATTATGTTTTTACAAATCGATAAGCCCAAGCCCAATCCTCCGAATTGTCGAGTAAGCGAAGCATCTACTTGATAAAATTTTTCAAATATTTTAGGAATTTTATCTTCTGGTATTCCTATTCCGCTATCAATAATAGATACGATCAAAACTTTTAATTCATTATTTAATTTTACTTCTATTTCTATAACGCTATCATCTTTTGAAAATTTCAAAGCATTAGATAAAAGATTAAGTAAAACTTGAAATAATTTATCTCTATCAGCATTAACCACTAACGGCACTTGTTGATTTATTATTTTTATAGAAATATTTTTTTCTAAAGTATTGGGATATAATAAATTTATAGCTTCTTCAATTAATTTATAAATATCAAATTGACTATAATTTAATTTTTCTTTGTTCAGTTCTAATCTTGAATAAAAAATTAAATTCTCAATAATACTCACCAATCTATCAATACTTTTTAATATTCGCTGTAAATAATTTTTTTGTATTTCATTTATTTCGCCGAATTTTTTATTCAACAATAATTCGATGTATCCGCGAATAGATACAAGCGGCGTGCGCAATTCGTGCGATATATTGGCTATAATATTATTTTTTACTTCATCTACAGATTTAAGTTCGTCAATAACGCTCAACAATTTATCATTTGCATTTTTAATTTCAAATTCTTTTTTTTTGGCTTCTGTAATATCCCGTATTATTGATTGATAAGTTAAATCTGGCATCATTTTAGTATTCATTTCAACTATAATTTCTTTGCCGTCATTACGCAATAAATTTCTCTGTATTCTGACAACTTCGCCTTTTTTTAATAAATCATATCTTAATGGTTTTGCTTCTAATACTTCTTTTTTAAATAAAATTGTTATATTTTTACCGAGAAGTTCGCTTGTTGTATATCCAGTCAATTCACAAGCTTTGGTGTTAGCGCTTATTATTACGCCTGTTTGATCTCCAATCAAAATAGCGTCTGCTGCTAATTCAATTAATTCTTTATAACGCTGTTCGCTTTTGAATAATTCTTCTTCTTTACGTGTTCGTTCTATTAGTTCATTTTTTAGTTCTATGCTTTTTTGTTCGATTTCAACGATTAATCTGTAATTCCAAAAAATTATAAAAACAAAAATTATTATTATTATAAAGCCGCTGATAGAAACAGCAATCCAAAAATCTTTGCTTAAAGCAAATCGTTCGATTTTTACTTTTATCCATTTTTCATAAATTTTATCATGCTCTTTTTTAGATATTGATTTTAATGCTTTATCTAAAATATTTCGTAAAATAGGATAGTCCGAGCGAATTGCTATTGCCAGCGGATTTTTTCTGCCTGAATCACCAACCATTTTTAAATTAGTTATACCGTGCAAATCTATTAAATATGAAGCAATTGCTAAATTTACTACTGTTGCATCCGCTTGCTTAAATGATACAGATTGTAATGCTTCCAAATCATCTTTTACTTCTTTTATTTTTATTTCTGGAAAAGTAGTTTTTATATATTCGTGTAAAGCATTGTTTTTAGTAATTGCAACAGTATATCCTTTTAAATCATTTAAAGTAATAATAGGACTGAATTTTTGGGTTGAAATTATTACATTCGGTATGTCAATAATCGGTTCAGTATAAATTAGATATTGCAACCGTTCTGGAGTAATTTGCGCCGCTGTAATACCATCAATAGTCCGCTCTTTTGCCGCTGTTATTACATCGGCCCAACTCGGCAGTTGCACTATCTTAATATCAATATTCAATTTTTTTTCTATTAAATCAAAATAATCAGAAATTAATCCGCGATAAATATTATTTTCAAAATATTCAATTGGCGGAAAATTCGGGTCTGGCGCAAATTTTATTTCAGAATGTTTTGAAAGCCAGTTTTTTTCTTCCTCTGTTAACTCTACTGTCTGAGGGCGACTGATAATATAAGCAAATATCATTATTATCCAGACAATAATAATTATTAGAATTGCCGCTATAAAATTTACAAATTTTATTTTCTTTGTTGGTTTCATTTTATATTTTTTTTATTTTTTCATACCAAAAATGAAAAACTAATAATGTCCACAATTCTTTTCTATAATCTTTTTTTTGATATAAATGGTCTTCCACTATTTTTTTTATATAATTATAATCAAAAAATTCAATTTTATTTATTTTAGAATAAATTAGAAAATCAAACAATATATTTTTTAATTCTTTTTTGAACCATTTCGCTAATGGCACGCCGAATCCTTTTTTTTGTCTATTCAATATAACATCTGGCAATTTGCGTTTCATTAATTTTTTTAAAATATATTTTCTATTAGCAAAACGAATTTTATATTTATCCGGCAATTTTAAAGTAAATTCCGCAAACTCAGCATCTAAAAAAGGCGCGCGCACTTCAAGGGAATTCATCATACTTGCTCTATCTACTTTTGTCAGTATATCATTTTGCAAATATAACTTAATATAACATAAAGTCGCTTTTTGAATAATAGTAAGATTTTCGGTTTTTAATTCTAATATTGGTTTTAATATTTCGTTTTCGTTAATTTTACAATTTAATAATTTCTTTTGCGCAGCAATATCAAACGAGCACAGCCACATTTCATTGCGTAATTCTGTTTTATAATTCAATCCTTTCAATAAATGGCTAATTTTAAAATTAACGCTCATATTTTCATCAGATGGTCTAATAATTTTTTCGCTAATAAAATTTATCATATTCAAGATATTTTTTGGTATAACAATATTTCTTAAAATATAATGCGCTAAAAATGGGTCGTAACCGGCTAATAGTTCGTCGCCGCCATCGCCGCCTAATGCTACTGTCACATATTCTCTTGTAAATTTCGAGAGCAGATAAGTCGGGATAATTGAAGGGTCGGCTAATGGCTCGTCTAATTTATTAAATATTTCAGGGATAATATCTATCATAATTTGCGGATTTAAAATTTTTTCATAATGCGCAGTGCCAAAATGTTTTGAAATAATTTTTGAATAATTGCTTTCATCAAAACTTTTTTCTTCAAAACCAATTGAAAATGTCTTGATATTTTCAGTTCTGACTTTTTCGGACATCAAGGCAACAATTGTGCTCGAATCAATACCGCCGCTTAAAAATACGCCGAGCGGCACATCGCTTATTAATCTGCGCTCTGTTGCTGCCCGGAGTTTTTCAATAAATTCTTGTTCTATATCTTTTTCATTTTTTTTTATTATCGCTTCTTCTTTAAATTCAGGCAGCCACCATTCCTGAATTTTCATCGAAAAATTATTTGAAAAATCGAGCGTCAAATAATGCCCGCCAGATAATTTATAGACATTTTCAATTATTGAATTCTGCGACGGAATATATTCAAAAAATAAATACTGCTGTAATGCTGAAAGATTAATGTTTTTAGGGATTCGCCGATGTTTTAAAAGCGAACTTAATTCTGACGAAAAAACAAACAAATCATTCGTAAAATAATAATAAAACGGTTTTTTCCCGAATCTATCGCGCGCTGCAAAAAGTTTTTTGTCTTGCAAATCTAAAATTGCAAAAGAGAACATACCATTAAATTTTTTAAGACATTTTTCGCGCCATTCAATATATGAATATAATAAAACTTCGGTATCGCTATTTGTAAAAAATTTATATTTTTTTTTTTCGAGCATTCTCCGCAATTCTTGAAAATTATAAATTTCGCCATTGAATACAATTACAAAATTTCTATCAGCAGAAAATAACGGTTGCTGACCTGTTGTTAAATCTATAATCTTTAATCTACGATGGCCTAATGCTATCGGGGCTTGATAAAAAATTCCATGTTCGTCAGGTCCGCGATGCGTCAAAATTTCAGTCATTGCTAAAATAGTATCTCTGTTTCCTTCGCCGATAAATCCACAGATGCCGCACATATTTTATTTAACAGAATTATAAAGTTTTAAATATTCTTTTGCAATATTACGATAGTCATATTTTTCTAATACATATTCAGCTGCTTGTTCTGACAATTCAGTCCATAATTTTTTATATGTTATCAATTCATATATTTTATTGACATAGCCGTCGAAATCATCGCAAACAAAACCTGTTTTATAATTTATTATGAAATCTGACCAGCCGCTGTTGGTCGAGCAAACTGCTGGTGTTTTTGCAGCTAATGCTTCAAGCGCCGCGATACCAAAAGCTTCGTGATACGATGGTAAAAAGAAAACATCAGCGGCTGAATAATATAATGGCAATTGTTCGTCGCTTATATAATTTAAAAATTTTATATAATTAGCAATATTTAAAATTTTGGATTTTTGCATTAATTCGTTTTTTTGAGGACCGGCGCCGATTAATAAATATTCAATATTGCAGCCGCGCTTGATTAATTCAGCAATCACATCTAATGCTGTATTCAAATTCTTACGATCCACCAATCTACAAACAGTCAAAATTATTTTTTTTTCAGCATCTAAATTTAATTTTTTTTTGCTTTCGCTTTTATCTAAATTGACATACAAATCTTTGTTTATACAATGTGGAATAATTTTAAGTTTGCTTTTAAACTGCGGAAAATTAGCGGCTGCGCGCTCATACATATCTTGACTTGACAATACTATATAGCAGCTATCTGTCAATATTTTTTCGCTAAGCATATTCATAAAAAATCTGATGAATTTATAACGCGTTGGGTCATAAATATCCGCGCCTAATGCTGAAATAATATAGTTTAATTTATTGCCGCTCAAATAATTCGCCAAACCAGCGGTGTGTATAAAATGCGGATTGACAATATCTATATTATAATCTTTAATTATTCGATTTATCGCGCTCGGAAATTTAATTAAAAATTTTAAAAAATTATCGAATTTTATATTAGCGTAATTTTTGCGGTTGGTATTTATTGTAATCACAAAATATCCCGACGCTTCTTCGATAATATCATCACGCGCGCCGATAGTAAGAAAATATACTTTCTGCCCGAGCGCGGCTAATCCTTTGCCAAGTAAATTTGTGAAAACTCCGCCGCCGCCGCCAATCGGCGGCTTTTCGTGATTTATTAACAATACATTCATAAAAATTAGATTAATAAATTTTTACTAATAAATCAACAAAAATATTTTATTAAATTTTTTTAGAGTATAATTGTATTAAAATTGATTGTTCTATTATTTTGTTTTTAATTTGGTTTATTCTTTGGGGATTTTAAAAATAGTTCTATTGCTGTTCTGACATATTTTCATCTGGAAATCCAACAATTTGTCTGTTTTTTATCATAAATTGGCGGAACATTATAATAAACTAATTCTCGTTTCGACGAATTTGCAGTGTCTTAAACATACAAGTCAATCCAGCAATTTTTTTCTTCTACTACTTTTTTTATACCGAAGTTCGTGCGCAGGTCATAGTCGCGGGCTAAGAATTCTTTTGAAGACTTGACAGTTTCTTTTAATCGTGATAGCAAATAGTTAATACCCCTATCTTTTTAACAAAAATTAATACACGCGAATCGGACATAATATTATTAGTCAAAAGATTATACTGATAACTTTCCGCCAAAATATTATATAGTCAATATTAAAAAAGCGAGATTATCAAAATTAAAGATAAAATAAGCGAATTAATAGCCCATTGTAAAGTTATCTTTTTCATAAAATATTCTTTCAATTTTAAAAAATCAATATATTATACAAACAAAATAAAAAATTATCAATAAAAAAATAATAAAAAACAAAATGTATTATTTTAAAAAAAATATTTTTTTTTTAAATAATTGACGAATAAAAAAAAATGTGTTAAAATATATTATATTGTGCTAATCTATGTTTTGCGTTTTGCGGAATGAAAAAGAGTTATTTTATAAGTGATACCTTTTGGTATTACTGAATTTATATTATTTATTTTAACTATAAAATTTATATTAAAAACTAATTACAAATTGTAGTCTAAAAAAATAAAATTACATTGATTATCTTCCCTTTGTATTCAATTTTGCGAAAGTTAGTTTTAGAGTAAATATCAAAAACAAAATACTTTTTATAATGTCCTTATCTTGTAAAAAAAATTAATATAATTTTTATAGTATTGCAAAATGAAACGGTTATTTTAAAAATTATTTTTTAGAAAAACTGGGGAGAACTATGAAAAAAATAATTATTTTTATTATCTTTTTTCTTTTAACAGGATTTTGGTTTCGGCAAAATGTATTTGCGAGCTGGTCAACGCTCGCTTCGGCGCCTGCAGGAATTGGTAACGGCGCGTCTTTTGCCTGCGTAGACGATACTATTTACGCGCTAAAAGGCGGAGTATCAAATAACTTTTGGGCATATTCTATTTCTGCTAATACTTGGTTTGTTAAGGCAAATACGCCGGCGAATGTTGACGAGGGCGGCGCATTAGTATATCCCGGTAGCGGCGATACTATTTACGCGTTAGCTGGTAATAATTCTAATTATTTTTGGGCATATTCAATAAGCAATGATTCTTGGACTTCATTGGCAGCAACGCCACTCAATGTAATGCGCGGCGGCTCGTTAACGTCGGTAGACGTAGATACAATCTTCGCATTTATGGGCGATAATTCTAATACATTTTGGAAATATTCGATAAGCGCAAATACATGGACTTCAAATACGGCTATTCCGATTGCAACGAATTATGGCTCAACTTTGATATATCCGGGTTTTGGAGATACTGTTTATGCGCTCGGCGGATCAGCCGGAAGCGGTAATACATTTTGGGCATATTCAATTTCTAATGATACTTGGATAAGTCAAGCGCCAACGCCGGCGGCGGTTGGATACGGCGCTTGTATTGTCTATGCCGGCGATGGTATTATTTATGCTTTTCGTGGCGCTAATACCAATAATTTTTGGGCGTATAATATTAATACGAACATATGGGATACAAAAGAAACTACGCCAGAAAATGTCGCTTACGGCGGCGCGCTTGCATACACGGGAACCGGCGATACAATTTACGCATTTGCTGGAAACAGTTCAAACTTTTGGGCATATAAAAAATTAACATATTATGGACCAAACTGGTATGTCAACGCAGCGACTGGCAGTGATACAAACAACGGTTCAGAGACTTATCCGTTTGCAACGATAACGCGCGCATTACAATCTGCTGTTGCATACGATACGATTTATATAGCGGCTGGCACATACAGCGAAACAGTAGAAATAGATACTGACGGCATTTCGTTGATCGGCGCGGATTCGACATCAACTATACTTGATATAAACGATAGTTCATTAGTTGGGAATAAAAAGAGTATTTATGCTGATAATCAGATTGGTTTATTGCTCAAAAATTTACAGATAAGAAACTATTATTATGGTATATCATGGAATAATATAGATAGTTCACAAATAGAAAATGTTTGGGTAAGAAATTGCGGTGAAGATGGTATTTATTTATATAATAATTCGGATAACAATATATTGGTAAATAATATAAGTTCTGCTAATGAGTATAACGGTATTTATCTTTCTTCGGCAAATAATAATATATTGACAAACAATACTACTCTTGAAAATGTGCAAAATGGTATTTCAATTTATAATGGAATTGATAACATATTAACAAATAATATGAGTTTAAGAAATATAGCAGATGGTATTTATATTTCATCGTCGAGCAATAATATTATTGAGAATAATACAGTTTATGAAAATCTGCAGAATGGCATTTTATTTTCTTCAAGTTCAGATAATAACACTATAACTAATAATATTAGTTCAAATAATAATTATGGTTTTTATATAGTAGATTCATCAAACAATTATTTTTCTCAAAATACTACGGATTCAAATCATATGTATGGAGTATATATAGCAGGTTCATCATCAATTGCAGATACATTTGTAAAGAATAATATTAAAACATCGCCGATAAATCCAGATTCTGGAGTGTGGAATTTAACAACAAATTATTTTGATTTTAGTCGTAATTACTGGCATACAACTGATAGTAGCGCCATAGCTGTGAAGATAAAAAATACTGGTGGTGGAGCAATTATCTGGTCGCCGTATCTATTGGGAATAGTTGATACTGGATTAAATGCAGATACGATAGCGCCTGCAGCGCCGAGTATATATAATGTGGATACATCTGTTTCTGGACAAATAACTTTATATTGGACAAAACCAACGCTTGAT
The DNA here is from genome assembly GCA_029551925.1 of bacterium. Classification (GTDB taxonomy): domain Bacteria; phylum JAGOBX01; class JAGOBX01; order JAGOBX01; family JAGOBX01; genus JAKPEO01. The sequence goes on along the minus strand of JAKPEO010000105.1, from coordinate 99 downwards.
GAAAACGGCAATGCTCTCGGCCTCGGCGACACGCATTTAGCTGGCTATCGTTTATATCGATATAATCAGCCTGATACAAATAATTGGGAATCGTATTTA
>JAKPEO010000127.1 GCA_029551925.1 bacterium | reverse complement strand
ATTCGATCTTTTCCTAAATTCAATTCGTGATGAGTGTGCGGATCTATCGCACCGGGAAAAATATATTTATTGCTTGCATTGATAATTTTTAATTTATTTGTCTCGTTAATTGCGAGTTTGCCGATTTTTTTTATTTTATCTTTTTCTATCAATATATCCGCAGTTATCACGGAATTTTCAAGAACAATATTTCCGTTTTTCAATAATATCATTTATTGTTACCGCCTTTCTTAATTGGCTAAATACCATAAAAAATTATCGGTATATACAATCCGAGCGACGATAAAATTCCAAAAAAAATAATAAATAAAATTACATAAACTATCAATTCAACTTTGTCTGATTTTTCCATATTAATATTTGCTCCTAAAAAAAATTATTTGATAAATTTCAATGTTTCTTCTACGCTTGCATTATTATGCACAATTTCATTAACCGCTCTTGTTATACCTATAACATTTTGATGTTGAAATATATTGCGACCAATTGACACTCCGACAGCGCCAGCACGAATCGCATCATAGACCATAGTCAGAAATTCAATATCATTATTCATTTTCGGACCGCCGGCAATGACAATAGGCACAGGGCAGCCGGCAACTACTTCTTTAAAAGTTTCATAACTTCCAGTATAATTTGTTTTTACAATATCCACGCCGAATTCCGCGCCGATTCGCGCTGAATGTTTAACGCAATTAACATCAAATGGATTGGATATTTTCGGACCGCGCGGATACATCATTGCTAAAAGCGGCATACCCCAGCGTTTACAGCTACGCGAAATCTCACCTAATTCTTTAAGCATTTTTATTTCGCTGTCAGCGCCGATATTAATATGCACTGACACAGCGTCAGCGCCGTATTCAAGTGCTTCTTCTACTGTCGTAATTATTACTTTTTCGTCATTAGAATAAATTGTGCCTGCGGATAAATGCATAATCAATCCTAAATCTTTACCGTAGCCACGATGACCATACAGCGCTATGCCTTTATGAATAATTACAGCATTTGCTCCACCGTCCGCTATTTTATTTGCTGTCTCCGGAATATTCACTATTCCATCAATAGGTCCGACTGTCAATCCGTGGTCAAGCGGCACAATAACAGTTCTTTTTGTCATTCTATTAAATATTCGTTCTAATCGCACTTTTTTACCAATATTCATAAATATCACCACAAAAGATTATTTTTTAAATATCGCCCAAATAATTTCCCAAAGTATCAGTAAAACAATCAATAATTCCAAAAAATTTGCGCGGCTGTGTTCGGACATACCAGATAATGACTGCGCTGTATCCAACGCATAATCAAGTTTTGACGATATTGTTCGATAGCGGCGCGTAAGCTCCAAATGATTAGATAAGACATTATAAAATTCGTCAAATGCAGTATTCTCCCAAGTAAGCGCCGGCTTATCCAAAATCATCAAATCTGAAATAATATTGTGGCGCAATTTCAAAACTTTTATAGTTTTATCAAGCGCGCGATTCGTCAAAATCGGCAAAATCTTTTTATAGCGCTTGAACCAATTTAATATGCGCTCAACTTCTTCTTCTAATTCTTCTGAAAGTTTATTATATCTATCTAATACTACGCTTTGCGCTATTGTAAAAGCAATAATTTTTAGATATTTCTCGCTAAAAAAATTAGCATTAAAATAAATAGTTTCATCATAATGGTCAAAATAAAATTCCTCGTCATTCCAATTTTTTATTTCACTGGCTGGCGCAGATGAAACTATAGAATAATCAATTGTATCTGTTCTGCCAAAATTAAACTTTTTAAAAATTTTAGTTTGTAATTCTTCTATAAAATCAAACGATTCTTTTTCTGTATGATTAAGAAATACAATCGCACCAAATTGATAAATAAATACGCGATTATCCAAATAATCTACAATTAATGGATCTTCCCATTTCGTTACTTGCATTACGCCTAATGCATTAGAAAGTTTAGAAAAATCTATATTTTCGCCTAAATCAAATGCTCTTATTTTTATTTTCATCTAAAATTATCCCACTTAAAAAATTAATTAGTATTTTATATAAATTTTATAATTTATCAAGTATTTTTTCAAAAAAACATTTGATTATTTAAAAAAATAAAGTATAATATTTTTTTTATTATGTTTTTTGATATTTTTTTTGGGGAGGCTTTATGGTTGAAAAAAAAAACAATGAAATAACAAACGAAGAATTTTTAGCGACATATAGAAAACAAATGACTGCCGAAGGATTAAGATTATCCATTCTTGATCATCTCCATTACACGCGAGCAAAAGAAGATTTTTTAGCGACTGACTATGATAAATATTTAAGTTTATGCTGGGCTATAAGAGATAGAATAGTAGAGCGTTGGAATAAGACACAGCAAACATATTATACTAAAGATGCGAAAAGAGTATATTATCTATCATTAGAATTTTTATTAGGCAGATTAATTTTAAATAATTTAATCAACATTGATTTATACGAAAAAACAAAATATGTAGTAAAAAATTTCGGTTATGATTTTCAAAAATTAATCGAAATAGAATCTGACGCCGGCTTGGGAAACGGCGGTTTAGGAAGATTAGCCGCTTGTTATTTAGATTCAATGGCGACATTAGGTTATCCGGGCTACGGCTATGGAATAAGATATGAATTCGGAATATTCAATCAAATAATAAAAGACGGTTATCAAGTTGAAGAACCAGAAGTCTGGCTGCAATACGGATATCCTTGGGAAATAGAGAGACCTGAATATTCGCAGACTGTGAAATTCTTTGGAAAATTAGAAAGATATTTTGATGAAAACGGTAAAGAACGCTATAAATGGGTTGATACCAAAGAAGTATTAGCAATACCATACGATATTCCTATAATTGGCTATCGCAATAACACTGTTAATACTTTGCGATTATGGGGTGCACGCTCATCAAAACAATTTGATTTAAAAATATTCAATCACGGCGATTATATCAAAGCTGTCGAAGACAAAAATTATTCTGAAAATATTTCGCGCGTCTTATATCCAAACGACAATATATACGAAGGTAAAGAATTGCGATTAAAACAGCAGTATTTTTTTGTTTCGGCTACATTGCAAGATATAATGAGACGCTTCACAAAAAGTTATGATGATTTCAACAAACTTCCAGATAAAGTCGCAATACAATTAAACGATACTCATCCTACATTAGCAATACCGGAATTAATGAGAATATTAGTTGACGAGTATAATCTCCCATTTAAAAAAGCGTGGGAGATAACATCAAAAACTTTCGGCTATACCAATCATACTGTTCTGCCGGAAGCATTAGAAAAATGGCCATTAAATCTAATGCAAAATTTACTGCCGAGACATATGCAATTAATATTTGACATCAATTGTCAATTTTTAACAAAAATAAGAGTTGAACATTCAGCGACAGATAGTATGGTGCGCGAACTTTCGATTATTGAAGAAGGCGGTGAAAAATTTGTAAAAATGGCGAATCTTGCTATTATCGGTTCTCATAAAGTGAACGGTGTAGCCGGCTTGCATTCTGAAATAATAAAAAATGAAATATTTGCCGAATTCAATAAAATTTATCCAGGCAAATTTATCAATATTACAAACGGCATAACCCAGCGCAGATGGTTGCTATTAGCAAATCCAAAACTCGCGGAACTTATAACAGAAAAAATCGGTGATAAATGGACTATTGATTTGTATGAATTAAAGAAATTATTAAAATTTGAAAATGACAAAGAATTTTTAGAGCAATTGGCGCAAATAAAAAAACACAATAAAAAAAGATTGGCGCAATATGTCTCAAATGAACAAAATATAAATTTAGATATAAATTCTATATTCGATTGTCAGACTAAAAGAATGCACGAATACAAACGGCAATTATTAAATGTTCTGCATATTTTGCATTTATACAATCAACTTAAAGACAATCCAAATTTAGATATAAATCCTATGACATTTATATTTTCAGGCAAATCTGCGCCGGGCTATTTTATGGCAAAACTAATTATAAAATTAATCAATAACACATCTAAATTAATAAACAATGATAAACGAATAAACGATAAAATCAAAGTAGTATTTTTAGCTAATTATAATGTTTCATTAGCGCAAATAATCATCCCTGCTGCTGATGTAAGCGAGCAAATTTCAACTGCTGGCAAAGAAGCATCAGGCACAGGCAATATGAAATACGCACTAAACGGAGCATTGACAATCGGCACATTAGACGGAGCGAATATTGAAATCAAGCAAGAAGTCGGAGATGAGAACATATATATTTTCGGATTAAAAGCTGAAGAAATATCAGAATTAATAAAAACCAATCGTTATAATCCGCGCGAATATTATCAAAAAAATCCAAAATTAAAAAGAGTATTGGATATGATGATATCCGGCGAATTAGCGGACGGCGATACTAATTTATTTAGACCGATTTATGAGAGTCTGTTGTATGGTTATCATGGCAGTATCGCTGACCAGTATTTCTTATTAGCAGATTTTGAAAATTATATAAAAACCCACGAGCAAATTAATCGCGATTATAGAAATACAAATAAATGGTTGAAAATGATGCTGCATAACATTGCGAATATGGGCTTTTTTTCGAGTGATAGAGCGATAAATGAATACGCTGAAAAAATTTGGAAAGTTAAACCAATAAAAATTGATTATAAAGAATAAAATAAATTTAGCATTTGTACTTTTAGATTTTCAAACACAAATGCTAAATTTTCAATTTTTTATTGACTTTAATTTTATAAAAAAGTAAAATGGATTTATGAATTTATTTTTTAATAAAGGCAATCAACTAATAATTTATTTATCAAATAAAAATATTCAGATAGCAATATTAAAAAACGACAAATATCTTTATCATTATTCAAAAAATCTTAATAAAGATATTGATTTAACACAGCAATTGCAAGATGCTTTAAATCGCATTCCTAAAAGCCACTCTAATTTACAAGCGTCAGTAATTTTAGGGGCAGACATCGTTATTCAGCGCATTGTAAAAATCCCCTTTTCACGAAATTACAGCGATGCGCTTTACTGGGAACTTGCTAAATTATACGCTAACAAATTAGATAATTTTCGGTGGAACTGCAAACTATTAAATGCGATAATCGAGGATGCTCAAAAAAAGCAAATTTTCAAAATTGAAATTGTAACGCGAAAAATAATTGATATTATCAACTCTGTCTTAAAACAATACAATTATAAAATCGACCTGATAATTTCAGAAGAAACTATAATCGAAGAATTATTAGATAAATACCACCACTCATTATTTGCAAATAAAAATGTTTTATTGTTTGATATGGAATTTGAAAGTGTTGTTATATCTTATTTAGAAAACGGCGTAATAAAATATAAAAGGGTATTAGAAAATTCCGCCGAACAATTAAAAGATATTATCAAAAATTATTATAAAATCGATGATACTAATGAATTGCTAAAAACAATAAGCAATATTCATATTCTGCCGTATTCTACTCCTTCTGAAACTACTGACAAATACATAAACTTTTCTAATGCTCTAAAAAATAGTCTTACAAACATTATCAACGAGACAAAAAAAACAACAGCATATATTTTAAGTAATTTCAGAGTAAATCAAATAGAATTCTTTTATATGTTTGGCGAATTTAGCGAAATCAACGGACTTCAAAAAATGTTCTCAACGGAATTCAACAAAGAATTTACAAAATTAAATTTTCCAAATATATCAGCTGATATTCCGCTTACAAAAAAACATCTAATTTCAGTAATTCAAAATTTATCAAAGAAAAATATTATTGATTTAACAAAATTCCAAAAATCGAGTATTACATTATCGTCTGATGAAGTTTTTTTATTTGGCTCGCTAAAAAATAAAATTGCTGGCGGATTATTAATAATAACTATGTTGATATTACCGTCGTTAATTTCCAATATTTACAGCCAATCAACAAAAAAATACAATGAATTACTAAATGAAATAAAGAATAAAAATCAAGAATTATCAAATTATCTTGCTGCGCAAACAATAGTAACCATAAATAAACAGTTCAAAACAGCAATAGAAAAAAAAGATTATAATTATCAAAAAATATTAACGATGATCGGAAATTCTACGCCAAACGGCATAACATTAACAAGAATAAATATAAATACTAAAGATTTTAATTCTCCAACTGAAATTATTATTGAGGGCTGGAGCGCTGATGTTCAGATTATTCCTGAATTCATTTTAAAATTAGACAGCAGCGGATTATTCCATTCTATAAATTTAGAAAACAGCAGCCGCGGAACATTCAGAAACTTAGAATTAATGAGATTTCAAATAAATGCTACGCTTAAAGAGGCGCAATTATTATGAAAATATCTCCGAAAGATTTAAAAAAACTTGTAATTGTCTCAACAATATCTTTTTTGATTTTATGGAAATTATACATATTAGACGCTGCTTTAAAAAAAATCGACGACCAAAAAAATTTATTAATCCAGCAAAAAACAGAAATCGCAAATGAAAAAATAAAATATGCAGAACTGCTCGAAAAAAAAATCGAATATTTAATTAATAAAGAAAAAAACAAAGAATTAGAATTTTATTTAATAAAAAACAAAAGTGAATTGTTAAATATTATTTCAGATATTTATGCTGCGGCTAATAACAGCGGCGCAAAGATAATTTCATCGAATACTGGAAAATCTGTAAAATATTCGGATTATTATATCAATAATTTTTTAAATATAAATTTACAAGGATCGTTCAAAAATATACTTTCGTTCTTTGAATTAGTGAACAAAAATAAATATTTAATTCAAGCGAATGAAATTGAATTAAAAAAAATAAATGAAACAAATACAATTAACTTAAATATTAAATTCATTGCATATACTACGGAATAAAATATGAATACATCAGAAAAAACGACATTTTACTTTTTAATATTTATCATCTGTTTATCGTGGTTTTATTATTTTTACAGTCATTATTCAAACACCCAAACAATAAAATTAGAAATAAATGATGAATTGGCAAAATTGAATGCTCGCGCTAATTTTACAATTCCGGAAATAAATGACAATATTGATACTGCTGCTCCTAAAAATAATATACAATATTTAAAAGACCCTTTTGTCTATACTGTTATCGAAAAGCCAAAAAGCAGCGATAGTCAAAGACAAACAGTTAAAATTTTGCAGCCAACCGCATTTAATATTTCAAATATAATTTTAACTGGAATAGTTGACATAAAAAAAATGCGATATGCTATAATAAATGATAATATCGTAAAAGAAGGCGATAATATTTTAGGCGCTAACATAATAAAAATTTTAAATGACAGAGTAGTATTAAAATATGAAGATAAACTTTATGAGATATTACTAAAAAAAAGCGGGGATAAATAAACTATGAAAAATAAGTTATATTATTTAACTATTATTTTTATATTTTTTAATTTTTGTATTTTAACAGCAGCAACATTAAAGCCGTCTTTTAAATGGTATGAAGCTGATAATACAATAACATTTGAAATGAATCTCCAGGAAAGTATAATTTTTGAAACTTTGGAATTATCAGAAACTCAAAAAATCGTGATAGATTTTTTTGACGCAAAATGGCAAAATCTAAAAAAAAATAGCAAGCACGAAATAAATATTGAACCATTAAAAAGAATAAGATTAGGACAATTTAAACCTACTATCGCTCGTTTGGTTTTTGATTTATTTTATAATTGCAAATACGAAGTTATAAAAGACGAAAAGAAAATAACAGTGATTTTTTATAAACAAATTTTAGATAATTCCGAACAAAAAAAAATATCTGATACTAACAGCCAAATAATTGAAAAGAATCAAGAAGAAAAAATAACTGAATTGCCAAAAGAAAATCCGAACGAAATTTCTTCAAATCTTAATGAACAAACAACTCAATCCGAACAATCGCCAGAAGAACAAAAAAAAAACGAATTAAAACAACCAGAAGAAAAGAAAATTGAAGAACAACAGCCAATATTAAAAACAGAGGAACAACAGCCGCAAAATCAACAAATTCAAACAAAAGACCAAGCGCCAAAACAAGCAGAAAATAAAGAGATAACTGCAAAAGAGCCGAAAAAAAGAGAAATTATCGATATTGTCCCAAAACCGCAAACACCCGCTTCTTCAAAAAAAACTAATATCGACCAGCAAGAAAAATCAGAAATAAAATCCGATAATTTATCGCAAAAAATTCAGCAGCAGCAACCGCGTCAAACCACAACATCTACGGCAGTTATGCTTTCTGCTGCTTCATCTGCACCGTCTGCAATACCACAAAAGCAAGAGCAGGAACAATCGCACAATACTCAAAATTTAATTACACTTGATCTAAAAGACGCTGATATACACAATGTCCTGCGTTTAATAGCGCAAGCTACAGGTATGAATATTGTTGTAAGTTCTGATATTTCAGCAAAGATAACAGTGTCATTGAAAAACACTCCGCTATTAGATGCATTAGACAGCATTTTAAAAGTCAATGGTTATTCATATTTAATCGAAGGAAATATAATAAAAGTAGCGCCTACGCAAGTATTATTAAATTTACCGAATACATTTACTACTAAAATCTACAAATTGCAATTTGCATTTGTTGAAGAAGCGGCAAAACCAATAAAGACAATATTATCAAAAAACGGCACAATAGAAATTTTACGGTCTTCAAATTCACTAATGATAACTGATTTACAAGAATACATTGACAAAGTTAATGCTGTAATAAAACATTTAGATTCAAAAGAATTATGGGATAAAAAGAAAAACGAATTTTTTGAAGAGACAAAAATAATAAAGTTAAAATATATGACAGCGTCGTCAGCGAAAAATGTAATCAGCAGATTGACTCCAAGCGGTTCGGGCATCATAGATTTTGACGATAATATCAATATTGTAATTGTAACAGGTGTAAAAGAATATGTTGAGCAAATAGAAAATATTATAGAAAAAATCGATGTAGCTACGCGAAATGATATTGAAGCGTCTCATACAAAAGTATATACATTAAATTACGCAAAAGTCGCAAATGTTAAAGAAACATTAGAAAAAATATTAGAAACGCATACTGCTTTAAAGACGCATAAAAATAACTTTTTTAGAATCGTTATAGACGAACGAACAAACTCATTAATTATAAATACCAATATTTTATCGTATTTTCAAGTAATAGACGAAGTAATAAAAAAATTAGATGTGCCTGTCAAGCAAGTATTAATAGAAGCGAAATTTATAGAAGTCGGATTGGATAAAGACAATTCGCTCGGTATTGATTGGTCTCAGTTCGGAAATGTAAATATAAAAGTAGATAATCCTATTTCTTATAATTTAACTAATTGGAAACCAACTTACGGGACATTAACTATCAATCAATTCAATTTATTTTTGAAAAATTTGGATTCTAACAGCAATCTAAATTTATTATCTTCGCCGCGAATAGCGACATTAGACAATCAAAAAGCAGTAATAAAAATTTCTGATGATATTATCACAGGTTTGCAAACCACAGAATCGCAATCAGGCACAATTTACAGAAATCAAATCCGTAGCGAAGTAGGTATTGAATTAGAAGTGCTGCCGCGCATTAACAGCGATTCGTATATTACATTAGAAATCGCACCAAAAGTCAATGAAGCGCGAAAATCAGTGTTGACTTCTGATGGAGTGGATATAATCAAACGCGAAGCGAAAACTACTATTGTTATTGAAAACGGCAATACAATAGCGATTGGCGGATTAATCAAAAATAATCTTGTTACTTCTAATGCTGGCGTGCCAATACTTAATAAAATCCCTGTTCTTAATTTATTCTTTGCGCACCGCACAACTACTATCAAAAAAACAGAACTTATAATTTTCATTACTCCGACAATTATTACAAAATCAAATATTATATCAGACAAAGAAAAAGATTATCTCAATCGCGCAACTGAACAGACAGAGCTTATGCATATTGACACTCTCGAATATTAAATTTTGTGGATGCTGTTACGAAATCTAAAATTTCGATATTATCTAATTTTCGGCGTTTTAATAATTATAACAGCCCTTTATTTTTACTTTCCACCTAATCAAATAATTAGTGAGTATTTAACAAATACGCTGAAAAAACGCGGGATTAATATATCAAGCGATAAAGCAAACATTAATATTCTTGATTTTGCGCTGCGTCATCATAATTTAGAATTAGTATTTCAACAAATGCCTATAAAAATTAACTGCGATTTTTCAAAAATTAAAATTCAGGAATTGCTGTCTTCTGATAACCGCGCTATATCTGTTGAATTTGAAAATGCCGCAATATCTCAAAAATTCGGTAATATAAATATTTCGAATGGCAAACTAATATACAACCTAAAAAATCAAAAAATTAAAATTTTATGTTATGATGTAAAAGTATCTGAACAAAGCGGCTGGCAGGAAATTTCAATAATTTTCTTAGTAGGCGTTAAAATACCTGAATTCAGGCAAAAAGATTTATTAATAGATTTGGAAATTAATAATATAGACAATTCTTTTACGATTACCAAACTTAATTCAACAGGCGAACTAAATTTACGCGGCGCAGCGCAAAAAACAAAAGAAAAATTAAAATTGCAAACTGAAATAAAAATAACTAATAATTATTATTCCAAAAATTATGAATATTTCAAAAATTTATCTGCAAGACATCAGTCATTAGATTTCCAAAAGACATTATATCTAAATATCGACGAGCCGAATCTCAAAAATATAAAAAATATAAAATTAACAAATTATCCGCCGCGCGAAATTTAAAAACAATAAATTCACTTTCTACTTTTTTACGCGCTAATTTTTTGAGAGCCAAAGCAAAGGGTCAACTGGTATTTTATTTTCGCGTATCTGAAAGAATAAACTTGTGCCGACAAGCGAGCCGGTATCTCCGGCTCTGCCGATTAATGCTCCCGGCTTAACTTTATCATTAACTTTAATTTCAATAGAATTTAGATGAGCGTATAAAGTTATATAGCCGGCGCCGTGCGAAATAATAATTGTATAACCAAATGAATCTATCCAGCCGGCAAATAATACAATGCCTTCCGCGACAGAATAAACTTCTTGATTTTCTCGGCATTTAATTTCTATCCCGTCATTTTTTAGTTCATATTTGTATTTTTTGTCTTTATCTTCAAAATATGCGAGTATCTTATTTTCTTTTGTCATTTTCAATGGCCATGATAATTTACCTTTGCGATTTTTAAAATCTAATTTTGCTAATTCTATTAATTCCGCAGTTTGTTTTTGTTCTAACAGCAAACTATTTATCGCGGCTTCAATTACTCGCATCTGTCGGCGGCGCAATTCTATTTCTTGATTGTATGTCTTTTGATTTTTCAAAATAATACTCAACATATTTTCTCGATCCTTACGCATTTTCAAAAATTCGCGTTTTTGCGTTTCCTGCTCTTCTATCATTTTCGTCTGCTGATCTTTAAGCCGTTCCTGTTCTTTTTTTTTCAATGACAGTTCATTAATTGAAAACATAATCTGGTCTATTATTCGGCGGTCATTAGCGACTATCACATTAGAAAATTTCAATCTTTTACGAAATTCCGCAATATTATCAGATTCTAATAAATGCAATAAAATATAAAGCTCAGAATTTTTCTTATATTCTTTATACATTGTCCTTATTCTTTTCGCAAGATTCGATTTCTGCGAAGCTAACCGTTTTTCTAAATCGTCTATATTCTGCATTAAGATATTTAGCGTTTTATTTAATTCTTCAAGTTCGATTTCTAATTCTTTTATTAGTTTATTTTTTTCTGCGATTTTTCTGTCAAGCGTATTCAACTCGCTCGTAATATTTTTTTCACGGTCTTTTTCAAATTCTATTTGATTAGCGAGTCTCATTATTTCTGCCAAATTCAATTCTTTTGCTTTGTCTTTTTTTTGAGTTTCTTCTTTTAATTTTTTTAATTTCAATTCTAATTCGCTAATATTGTCATTTTTTTTTGGCGGCTGCTGTTGCTGTGGCTGTTGTGGCTGCTGCCGCAACGAGTTTGTTTTTTTTATCTGCGTAGAATTTGTTTTTTTAGCGCAGTAAACTGCATTGATACTGCAAATATCAAATATAAAAAAAAATATTAGTAGCGGAAAGATATATACTTTTCTAATCTTCATCAGTTGTCATATTCAAAAATTTTGAAACTGCTATTACAGCGGCAAATATCGCGATAAAACAAAATCCGCAAAAAATATATAGCAATTCGTATTTATCAAAAAATAGCAGATTATAATTTTTAAAAAATGAATAATTTATAATATTATTTGTTATTCCTTTGTAAATAGCGAATAAAAAGCCCTGCGCAAGAATAATCGAAATTATTATAATTATCAGGGTTTCTATCAAAAACGGCAATCTAATATTCATTTTTGTAGCGCCTATCATTTTTTGGATTTCTATTTCTTCGCGGCGATTGAATATCGCTAACTGCTGAATATTATAAATAATAAACAAAATAAATAACGCCATTATAACGCTCACAGAGATCATTGTAATATTGATTTTTTTGCGCAATTCTTCCAATCTATAAAGATTTTTTTCGCCGTAATCAACCGATTCAATACCGGCAAGATTTGAAAATATTTGTTTGAAAGCTGTTATTATTTTATCGTCTATTTTCTTCAATTCTATTTCATAATAAGCTGGCAGCGGATTATCTATTATTCCTTCTATCAACTGCGGCAATTCCTTTGATTTCATTCGCAAATCTTCCAATGCCGCGTCTTTATCAATAAACTTTATCATTTCGATAATTGATTGCAATGTTTTTAATTCTTCTTCTATTTTTTGTCTCTGCGCAAGGCTAATATTATCATCTAAATAAACGATTATCGATATATCTCGTTTAATTTGCTCAAGTAAATAATCGATATTTTTAGAAAGCAAATAAAATAGCGAAGCGAAAAAAATTGAAACAGACAACACTAATAGCACAAGCAGATTAGTATATTTATTTCTAAAAAAATTCAAAATACCTTCTTTAATAAAAAAAAACATTTAAAAAATTATTCCTGTTTAGTATTAGTATTATCTTTAATGCTATCATAAACTATACTGCCGTCTATCAATTTTATATGCCGACCATTAAATAATTTCGGCAGTTCTAAATTATGCGTAACTATAATAATCGTAGCTGCTTTATAATGCAATTTTTTAAATAGTTCCATAACATTCAAAGCATTGTCAAAATCAAGATTGCCTGTCGGTTCGTCAGCCAGAATTATCGGCGGGTTATTCACTAATGCCCGCGCAATAGATAAACGCTGCTGTTCGCCTGCGCTCAAAGTATGCGGTAAATAATCTTTTTTATACCATAATCCCACTTCTTTCAATATATTTTCAGTTTTTAGATTTATCATACTTTTTTTTTCATTCATAATTTTCATTATATAAGCGACATTTTCAAACACTGTTTTTTTATAAAGCAATTTAAAATCTTGAAATACTACTCCGATTTTTTTTCTAATCATCGGCACTTTTCTATCAGGCAACTCTGTAATTTCTTGATTTTCTACATATATCTCGCCGGCAGTAGGATAAATACCGCGATAAATTAATTGTAAAAATGTAGTTTTTCCAGAACCGCTCGCACCTGTTAAAAATACTAATTCTCCGCGATTAATTTCAATATTAATATTATCTAATGCTTTAATAGTATTATCTTGATACCATTTACTTATATTTACAAATTTTATCATTTCAGCGCCAGCAAAATAGTTCTAATTATTTTATTATAAAAATTAACAAATAATTCACTTAATCCCATTTCATTGCGAAAAATTATTATAACAAAAGTTATAAGCATCATTATTTGTATCATATTAAATATCCATTCAGTTTCAAATTTTTTACGATATACATATAATCCAAAAATAAATGACAATAACTGAAAAATTATCATTATATTTTTTGCCAAATCCGGAATATTCAATAATGAATACATATATTCGCCGGTAGAAATCACAGATAAATAATAAAAAGCAAAAACTAAAATTATTCCTTTAACAATATTCTCAATTTTTTTGTTGCCAATGATGCTAAAAAATATTTGTATTGCTATTATTTGGATGCCGCCCATTGCCCACACTATCATTTTAGAAGTCAAAAATTGTATCTTCAACATATAAATAGTAAATGCCAAGAAAACACCTAAATATCCGATAAATAGCAGCCGCTCGTCTTTCAATGATAAAATCAAATAAAATGACAAAATAATCAAGGTATTGATTATAAATAAAAAAGTATCCATATGAAAAAATGACACGCGTTTTATTTCCGAATGCTTCAAAAGTTTCAAATTATTTTCTTTCAAAAAATTATTTATTTCCAGCAAATCATTTGCAATTTTTTCTTTTGATTTATTAATAGGCACATAAATCAACATTTGATAATAATTAGAAAACAATTTTTTATAAAATATATTTTTTCGTTTTATCAAAGTGTCTGTAATAGCCAAATATTTTTCTTTATTCGGATAATTGAAAGCATAATATCTATTATCATCAAAAACGATAGTTAAATTTGTCGGACTGATTTTTTTAAAGTCAGTTATTTCAGTTATTGTATTTTTCGCTATTACAGCGGTAAGACGAAAATCATAAATTTGCTGAATATCCAAAAAATCAGGGTCAAGCAGCGCAATATGTATATTTTTTTCATAAAATTTTTTTATTAATTCGTCAGGATAAAAAAGATATTCTTCTATAATATTTTCTTTAAGCGTATTAATTTCGATTATATAATTATACGATATATCGCCATCATATTGAAACTTTGAATCCGCAAAAACCGCGACTTTATAATTTTTCAATGCATTTTCCAATGCTGGCAAAAGTTTTACAAATAAATTTTGGTTATGCGCAAAAATATAAGTATACTGCGGCTTGATATTTTTATTTTTTATCTGCAAATAAATATAGGGATTGACTATTCCCTGACTTTTAAAATCATCTAATATCTCATAACCGTTTTTGACTGTGATATATCCGTTTTTAATTAAATCTTCAATAGAAAATTTTCTAAATAACACGCTAAATATTTTATATTCTTTAAATAATTCTTCATAATCATTTACTACCTTTTGAATGGCAGTATCGTCTAAATCAAAATAATTCGCTATATCTATTTGCATACACAAACTTACATTGTTATTAACTTTCTTTATATACAAATTCCAAAAATAAATAATTGTATTTAAAACAATAGATATAACAAGCGCGCTGTAAAAAACTACTTTAATTTTATACAGTATTTTTTCTTTCATTTTTTTATCCTTTCCTTTAAATACCCCTTAATAAATACATCTATATTTCCGTCCATTACTGATTGAATATTGCCGACTTCAATATCAGTACGATGGTCTTTTACTAATGTATAGGGCTGAAAAATGTAAGACCTAATCTGATGCCCCCAAGCAATATCTGATTTTTCGCCTGAAATTTTTGTGAGTTCTTCATTTTTTTCACGCAATTGTTTTTCATATAATTTTGCTTTTAAAATTTTCATTGCATTTGCTTTATTTTTATGCTGGCTGCGGTCTGATTGACACTGCACTACTATACCGCTCGGCAAATGTGTAATTCTTATCGCTGATTCAGTTTTATTAACATGCTGACCGCCTGCGCCTGACGCGCGATATGTGTCTATTTTCAAATCTTCGTCGCGCACTTCTATTTCTATTTCTTGATCAATTTCAGGCAAAACTGAAACTGCAGCAAAACTCGTATGCCTCCGAGCATTAGCATCAAACGGCGATATTCTTACCAATCTATGTATGCCTTGTTCAGCCGATAAATAACCATAAGCATATTTCCCTTTTACTAATATCGTCACATTTTTAATGCCCGCTTCTTCGCCGTCTTGATAATCTAATAATTCTGTTTCATAATTATTTTTTTCGCACCAATACAAATACATTCTATAAAGCATCTGCGCCCAATCCTGCGATTCTGTGCCGCCAGCGCCCGGATGTATATTTAATATAGCATTACTCAAATATATTTCGTCATTAAATACGGTCTCTATTTCTATTTTTTCAAACAGAGTTAATAACTGCGTAATTTGATTTTCTATTGTCTTTAATAAATCATTATCTTCGCATTCGGCCAAAAGTTCTAATCCAGCGGTTATATCCTGAATCTCTTTTTTTATTTTTTCAAATAACTCAATCTTTTCTTTCAATTTAGTGATTTTTTTATTTATCTGCGCAGCTTTTTTTATATCATTCCAAAATTCAGAGGTTTCAGTATCTTTTTCTAATTTATTTAATTCTTCGACACTTCTATCGTAGTCAAAGATACCTCCTAATATCATCTAACATCTTTTCAATATTTTTATATTGAATCTTCAATTCGTCAAGCGTCATCTATCATCACCCAAAAATCTAAAAAATACGGATTTATTTTAAAATCATCATTTTAAAAAAACAAGAAAAAAATAAGATTATCTAAATATAAAAACTAAAAAATTGACAATTAATAAATGATTAAAATAGTATCAAACTAACAGCCATAATAATCATACCAGCAATTAAGCCATAAATAGATAAATGATGTTCGCCGTATTCGCGGGCCGTAGGCAATAATTCATCAATTGAAATAAACACCATAATACCTGCAACAAGACCAAATAATAATCCGAAAATCGCATTATTAATAAAAAACGATAAAACTGTAAAGCCCAAAACAGCGCCGAGCGGTTCAGCGAGCCCTGAAAGAAAAGAATAAAAAAACGCTTTTTTTTTATTGTTAGTAGCAAAATATAAAGGCACAGACACTGCAATACCTTCTGGTATATTATGAATAGCAATAGCAATTGTAATTGATATTCCTAATTGCGGCTCATTCAAAGCTGCAATAAAAGTTGCGAGCCCTTCTGGAAAATTATGTATTGCAATAGCAATTGCTGACATCAAGCCCATACGCATAAGTTTAGTTTTAGAATGCGCAGATATAAATTTTGAAGATGTTGCGGTCATATCTTCAACTGTTTTTATTTCGTGCGGATTTTCAAAAGACGGCACGAATTTATCAATTACAGCAATTAAAAAAATTCCGCTAAAAAACGCAAGCATAGTAAAAATTTCGCCTTTTAACGCGCCAAATTCAGTTGTCAATAATTCTTTTGATTTATTAAGTATCTCAACAAACGATACATAAATCATTACGCCGGCGGATAATCCCAAAGCAACAGACAAAAATTTTTTATTTGTTGATTTAGTAAAAAACGCCAATGCGCTGCCAATGCCAGTAGATAATCCAGCGATTAAAGTTAGCAAAAATGCAAGGATAATCTTATTAAATTCCAATTCCATAAATATGATTTAAATAAAGATAGCAGTAGGACGACGCCTATTCAATTTAAAATAGGTATCGTCCCTGTATTTGCTATTGAAGAAATATTATCTAAAATTTGAGCATTCAATCGCATTTGTTCAATCAGTGAATGACGAATCGCTGCATTTATTTTAAAAGTATCTGTTTGACAAAATTCAAAAAGATTCGTATATAAAATATTAGTCATTTTAACGCTTTGTGATTTTGATAAATCGCATTTATATCTAAAATTCAGATTATTATCTGTAATCTCAATATCTTCAATAATTTTAAATATATTGTCCAACATAATTATTTTATATTTTTTTTAATTATTTTAACATCTGCAATACTAATTGCGACATCATATTTGCTTGCGCTAACATTGATTGACTTACTTGCGCTAAAATCTGTTGTTTAGTGAATTCTGTCATTTCTAATGCTACATCTACATCGCGAATACGACTTTCAGAATTCTGCTGCTGTTCGCGAGATATACCTATAAAATTATAAGTATGTTCTATACGATTTTGGTAAGCACCTAAATTTGCACGAGTATCGCTCACTTTATTAATTGCATTAGATAATAATTCTATTGCGCGTTCTGCGCCTTCTCGCGTTTCTAACGAATCCCTTAAGCCTGCAGCTAATGTATCAATTTTTAAGCCGTGAGTTGATAATTTACCGATATTGGCATTTAATGTCTGGTATGCATTTGCTCCGATTTGAAATGCTAAATTATTATATTCAATTAATCCAACCTGTATTTCTGTCATTATCATTACGCCTGTGCGATAAGTATAGTCAACTGTTCCGCCATCTAATGTTAAATGCGTAACTTCGCCAGTTGTATGATTTACATAGTAATCGCCCATATTCTGAACCAAACTTGGGTCTGTCACTTCATTATTAAAGCCAGCGCTTGTATAAATATCGTAAGTTATTGTTCCGCCAATTGGCGCTGGATTTGAAAAATGTATTGTGCCTGTTTCATAATCTACGCTAAAAGTATCAGTCAAGCCATTAAATTCAGTACCGCCATTATTATATACCACTTCTGTCCAGCCAACTAATGCACCACCTAATGTTACTACACCAGTATCGCCATTTTTAGCTAATACTCCGAATACTCCGCCGCCTCCATTACTTATTAAACTTGAACCTAATGAATATTTAGTTAATCCGCTTGAATCAACATTTATAGTGCGGGTGGTGGTAGCAGGCGCTGCTGTATTGCTGAATACTATCGAAGTATCGCCGCTTTCGCCAACAGATGATTTATCATTCGATGAAATCCAATTATGATTTAAGAAAAATTTCGCAGGCGTAGAGTTCTCAGCAACTGATTTTATTACTTCTCCTGTAATGTCTTTATACGGCTCGCTTGTATTCACAGCTGCTTCATAATCTGCAAAATAAATTATACCTTTTGCATAATCAATACTAAACTGATTTTTATTTTGAAATTCACTTACACCATTTTTGAAAATTACTTCTTCTAATGATAAACCAGCAGTTAAAGAAGTTGCGCTGGTACCGAATAAATTAACAATATTAATATCGCCATAACCAGCTAATACAGGTGGATTACTACCAGGTTTAATTATCGCGCCACCTAATTTATAAACACCAGTATAATTTTCACTTAACTCTATTTGTGAAGCAATCGGTTTGGAATTTACTGGCACTGCAATTCTTGCGTCTGAAATATTTGTAGCGCCATAATTGTAATTTATTCGAACATTTGTTGGCGCTGATGAAAAATGTATTATACCATTTTCATAGTCAACGCTGTATTGATTTATGCCTGTAAATTCGCTTTTTCCATCACGATACATTACTTCCTTCCAGTTTTGCGTTGAAGACAAAACAATAGAATTATCATTTAATTTTCCAATCTGTGTATTTAACCTATTAGATATTGGACCTGCCATTTTATATGAGGTCACATTAGATACGCAATTTATAGGATTACCAACAACATTCCAACTCCGTTTTTCTGAATATTCGCCTGTTAATAATTTCTTTGTGTTGAATTGCACTGTTGTTTGCATTCTATCTACTTCACTTAATAATTGCGTAATTTCTAATTGTATTAACCTTCTGTCTTCATTGGTTAATGTATCATTTGCTGATTGTATCGCTAAAACACGCATTCTTTGAAGAATAGTTGTTAATTCTTCCAATCCTGCTTCTGCAACTTGTATCATCGAAATAGCATCTTGCGCATTTTTCGACGCTTGGTCTAACCCTTGAATTTGTGTGCGTAATTTTTCACTAACTGCTAACCCAGCAGCATCATCTGCGGCATTATTGATTTTCAAACCACTGGCTAATTTTTGCTGACTTTTAGTAATACCAGTCATATTAATTGTTAATTGTCGATGAGCAAACAAAGACCCAACATTATTACGGATAGAAAATTGCATAAAAAACCCCCTATTAAAAATAGCGACTACTCTCTATTTTTACAATACGCTAATTTTTTTTGTTTGCAGGATTTTATTTCATTTGCTAAAATCAGTTCAGTCAATCCCTGATTTTTTGCGGCTTCTCTTATGAGTCCAGCCAATTTTATTTTTACCTGCCAAACAATAATAAAAAATATTGTTAATAGGTCAAATACCTATTTCATAATCTACATTATTTATCGACAAAATTTTGTTTTTTCTTTATAAAAAAAATGATATTTTAAATATCAACTTATTTTTCAATAACTTAAAAATATAAAAATGTTTTTTTAGTATTAAAAAAAATAAACCTAAATAGCATAAATAAAAAAAATAATAACAACAAAATTTTGTATGAAATAAAATATAAAAATAAAACAAGATATATTCTTAAACGTAAAACTAAAAAAAATACTAATAAAGAAAATACTACAAAAACATAATATTTTTTATTTTTTGCTGGCGTCAATTGCGGTATTATATATATTTTTCCGCAAAGACGCCAAGAGCCCGAAGAAAAAATATTAATCAAATAAAAAAACTTGCAAAAAAAAATAAAAAAAGTAAAATGTGTTTTTTTGGAAGGTAGAATATTGATATGAAAAAGACATTAATGATAATCGGCGCTGGTGTAATGCAAGAGCCGGCGATAAAAATTGCGCAAGAAATGGGTTTGCGCACAATAGTTACAGATTTCAATCCTAATGCTATTGGTTTACAAATCGCTGACATTCCGATAGTAATGAGCACAAAAGATATAGAAGGCACTGTGCGCGTAGCAAAATCATATTCTGAATATTTTAAGATAGACGGAGTAATTACTGTCGGAACAGACGCGTCAATGACAGTTGCAGCAGTAGCGAATGCGCTCGGATTGCCCGGCTTAAAATTTGAAGTTGCCGAACGGGCTACCAACAAAGTCAAGATGCGCGCTACTTTTAAAAAACATAAAGTGCCATCACCAGATTTTCAAGGTGTTTGGACAATTGAAGAAGCTGTGCGCGGGGCGCGAAGAATCGGCTATCCATTAGTAATAAAGCCATCTGACAATATGGGCGCGCGCGGCGTAAAAAAAATAAATAACGAAAATGAATTATTTACAGCTTTTAGCGAAGCGAAATCAGCGTCGCCGAGCGGTGAATTAATTATTGAACAATATATGAGCGGTCCTGAATTAAGCATAGATATGTTAGTCTGGGACAACAAGCCGCTAATTTGGGGCGTAGCTGATAGAATTATTACTAATGAACCGTATTTTATCGAAATTGGTCATACAATGCCATCGCAGCTTGACAAAAAAATAATTGACGAAGCAATAGCGGTCACTTTAAAAGGCGCGCATGCTTTGGGAATAAACACAGGCGCTGTAAAAGGCGATATAAAAATTACTCCTGACGGCATAAAAATCGGCGAGCTTGCCGCACGTTTATCCGGCGGCTATATGTCCGCTTATACTTTTCCTTATTCTACTGATGAAAATATTATCAAATACGCTATTGAAATCGCATTAGGCATAAAACCATATATCCGCAAATTTAACTATAAACGCTTCGCTATTGAACGCGCGATAATGTGCCCGCCCGGAATGGTATTAAAAATCGAAGGCATAGACAAAGCGCTAAATATCGATAATATAAAAAATATTTTTCTAAATGTTGAAATAGGCAGCATAATATCACAACCGCGCTGTAATTTAGATAAAGCAGGTAATATTATAGCAATTGGCAATACATTAGAAGAAGCGGAAACATCTGTTAAAGAAGCGCTGAAAAATATCAATATTGCAGTAGGTCCGCTGCCGGAAATAACAGATGACCAAATTAAACACACAGCGCGCAGAAAATTATATGGAATATGCGCAGTTTGTAAAAATTGTAATGGCGTAATTTGCGCTGGGCAGATGCCGGGGATCGGCTCGGTCGGCACTGGTCAGACATTTATAAATAATTATGAATCATTGCGAAAAATAAATATAAAACAGCGAGTTATACATTCAATAAATGAAATTAATACAAGCATAAAATTTTTAGATTATACTTTGAGTTCGCCTATAATGATTGCTCCTGTAACTGGTATGGAGACAAATCTTAAAGGTTGCATTTCAGAATTAGATTACGCAAGAATAGTAATCGGCGGCGCTTGCAAATCCGGCACAATAGCATTTGTCGGAGACGGCGCTTCAACAAATAAATACAAAATAATATTTCAAGCAATAAACGAATTTAACGGTTGGGCAATACCTATATTTAAACCGCGAAATTATGATAGAGAATTATTAGAACGATTTGACGCTGCAAAAAAATACGGCGTAAAAACTGTTGGGATGGATATTGACGCTTTGATGTTTACTACAATGCTGCTACGCGGAAAAAATACGCGCAGCCGAAATATCGAAGAATTAAAATATCTTATCAAAAAATCAGAATTAAACTTTATTTTAAAAGGCATTATGTCAAAAGAAGACGCGCTTGCTGCTGTTGAAACCGGTGCTTCCGCTATAATTGTATCAAATCACGGCGGCAGAACAATAGATAATCTTCCTGCAACAATTGATGTATTACCAGAAATCATTGAAGCAGTAACGCCATCTAAAATCCCTGTTTTGATTGACGGCGGATTTCGCAGCGGCGAAGATATATTCAAGGCATTAGCGCTCGGAGCAAGCGCAGTACTAATTGGCAGACCGCTGATATTTTATGCAATCGGCGGAGGCGAAGCAGGTGTAAAATTATATATAAACAATTTGAAAAAGCAATTAGAAAAGACAATGATATTAACCGGCTGTGAAAATATAAATTCAATAAAAAACAATAATTTATATTATTCAAAAAAATAATTGACTTTTTTTGTAAAAAAAAATATAATTTAAGAATATTAAAAATAAAAAAGTAGGGAAACATTTATGAAAAAATTTTTTTGTTGTTTAATAATTTTTGTTGGTCAACTAATATTCTTGCCATATATTAATGCTCAACAGCAAGATGAACTCACCGAAATAAAAGTAATAAAATACTTAGAAGAGACAAATGATTTAATTTTAAACATCGGCGCAAAAGACGGGATATATTCCGGCAGTATTGTTTATGTTTATGAAAACGAACAAAAGATTGGTTATTTCAATATTATTCAAGTCGAAGAAAAACAATCATTAGCAAAAGTCAATCCATTAGTATTCGATAAAATAAGATTAGGCGCAAAATTAAAAACAATAAAAAATCATTCGCTTTTTGATGCAGGCAATTTTCATTTTAAAAAAGAAAAATATGAAGACGCAATAAAATACTATTCATTATATTTAGAAAAAAATCCGAAACATTATCCGACAATATACAATATTGGTTTGTGTTATTTTAAACAAAAAAACTATGCGCGCGCTGGTTTAAATTTTGATAATGCACTCCAGTTAAATCCATTTAATCTCACGATTTTAAAAGCTGCGGCAATCACTGATTTCATATTAGCAAAAGAAAACGAATTTATCGAAAAAGCAAAAAGAATTATTTCTATTGATTTTTCAGATGAACAGACAAAAATTTTATTAGCAATAATTTTATCGAAATACAAAGAATACACGCTGGCTAATCAAACAATGAACTTGCCATCTATTGAAATGGACATTTTAAAATCAATAAATCTTATACATTTAAAAAATTATAGCGATGCAATAGCAATTTTAAACAAATTAGAAACCGATAAAAACGAATTTTTTGAAGTAAACAAAACTGGTTTGATTGCTTGCGCTTATATGCTATCAGACAAAAAAGATAAAGCGCAAGAACCTTATGATAAATTTATTAGATTCAATCCAGAACTAAAATCCAAAGAACCGATAGATATAGTTAATTTTATTGATAATAATGTCAAGGGTTATATTAGCCAGCAAATAATCCTAAAAACAAATGAACGCGAAGCGCTGCCAATCGAAATATCGAAAATTGCAAGTTTATTAGCTGCGCAAGAATTGCGCAAACGCGAAATAGAAACAATGCGCCGCGAAGCCGAAATACAGGCAAAAAGTTATAGCAAATCAAAATTTAATTCTACAACTGTATTCGAGAGAAAAGACAAAAAATCATCAACAGCGCAGACAAATCCAGTACCCGGCGCAAATTTTGATTTTAATTTAGCGTATCAAAATAAAATCGGCGATTATACTGTGCAAAGTAGCGTAAAATATTTTCGCAATCGTTGGGATGGCGTAACCTTCGATGAATTTAAAGCAAGTATTTCTCATAATAATTTCAGATTAAATATCGGTAAATTTTCAACTAAAAATTTTGGCGAGTTAGTAAAGCATCCGTCTGTAGAATTCGGTATAGGCGGCGAATTTTTATTAGATAATATTTTAAAACAATCTCAGCAAGAAGCGGATATTTACAAGTTATCGCGGTCAATGAGCAAAGAATTTTATAATTCATTAGAAGAATCAAAAATCTTCAAAAATAATATTATTACTTTTGCCGCTGGCATAACCAAAGAAGCATTAAATAAAAATCAGCCAAAAGAAAAAAATGAAAATAATTATGAATCTGGCCAATATTTGCAATATGCTTTTGCCTTAAATTATAGGACTAGCATATTAAACAAATTAGAATTGGGTTTATCTTCTGTTTATATTGAAGAGGATGATAACTCAGCGGAAGTAGATACAACTTCGACTAAAGCAAAACGAAATACGGCGTTCGGATTTGACGGCAATTATCAAATTTTGAAAAATTTAAAATTATCATTCGAACACGGCTGGACTTATTATGACGATGATATTAATGACAGCGAAAATTCAATAAGCGATAAATCATATCAAGCTGATTTGAATTACAAATTGAATATAAGCGATTGGAAATTTATGCTGCCGAATTTCTTTTACAACTATGCTGACAAATGGCTGAAAGAAAATGATATTGACGCTAATATAAAAGTCAAAACTATCACTGGCAATTGGTATTTAGAAGGCGGAGATCAGGGCAGCGACGGCGGTAAAAGAACTTGGACATATACTTTAAGACATTCTCGCAAATCAGAAAAACTTTTTAGAATTAATGGTCTGGACTATAAATATGAATATTGGAAAAATAATTTAGACGGCTCAACTTCATCAAAAACCGGTTCAACTGCTAAAATAACGACAAAGACATTACTACCACTAAAAGTTAATTATGAATTTTCATATCAATTAGATTTGGAATGGTGCGCGTTAAATTGTTCTGATAAAACCGAAAAAATTTACGACCATATTTTAAATTTCAATGTTCAGCCGATTTCAACAAAATTCACATTAAACTTTAATCGCGACTATAAATACGACGAATCTACTAATGCTCCAAACGACGAAAAGAAAAATTTTTTCGCTGTGGCATTAGACAATTCATTAATCAAGCAAGTGCCGATAAAATTATCTTGGCAATTAGAACATAAAAACTATTATAATGCGGCTCCGTATTCTTATCGCGATATGCTTATGGCTTGCGAATTAAGCAACAAATACAAAAATTTCATTAATGGTGTAAAATACGAATACGGCATCAAAAAATTTTCAAATACAGACAGAAACGATCCCGCTTCTTCGGCTAATCAAGATAAATTTGTTGATAAAATTTCATATTCTGTATCATACAAACATAATGCTGATTTATCCGTATTTGCAAAATATCAATATACAGATGAAAATTACAAACCATATTCCACTAGCAGATACATCGAGAATAATTATAGAGTAGAAGTAAAATATAATTTCTAAAAAATTGGGGGAAATGATAATGTTTAGATATTCAAAAAAAATATTTATTTTGTTTTGTATTTTTATTTTAACTAATTGCGCATATAATACTCAATTGCACAAAGCGGACAGCGAATTCAAAAAAAATAATTACATCAAGGCGATTGAATTATACGAGCAAGCGGCAAAAGAATCAAAAAACGATAATATTTATACTGCCGCAATGCTCGGCTTAATTGATGCTTATCTTAAAATCAGTGATTATAAAAACGCATATTTAAAAATCGAAGAACTCGAAAAGAAAATCAATTTAGACGAGCCATTTGCCGAATGGATTTTATATAACAGAATATTATCAGAATTCAACTTAAATTTATTTGTTGAATGCTTTAATAACTCTTCAACTTTTTTGAGAATGTATCCAAAATCTCCTAAATTTAACAACGTTAAAGAATACGCTACGCTATCAATGAAATCATTAGGAAAAACAATAGATTTGGCGGCTATTACAGGAGCAGCAAGTGAAACTGATTTAAAAAAATCTCTACCTGATATAAAACCAATAAAATTAACTATTAAAGATTTTTATAAAGACGATTTTAATTATGTTGTTGTTGAGGGCATTACAGAACCTGGCGCTCTCGTTTTTATTGACAGAGATAAAGCAGAAGTAAAAGTGTCTGGTGAATTTGTAGGACGAACAAATTTCAGATACGGTCGCGCTATCAAAGTGCGTGCTGAAAAAAGTGCAACTGAATTTTCAATAAAAGAATTATATGACACAGAGGAGCCGCGCAAACCGCAGGGATTAGAAGGCAATGTAAGCGGTTCTACTATTCGTCTGCGCTGGAATGATAATGCTGAACCTGATTTATTGGGCTATAATGTTTATTTTTCGCTTGATAATTCCACTTGGGAAAAAGTTAATAGAGACAATGATTTTATTAAACGCAATGAATATACATTTTCGCGTAATATTCCTGGAAATGCGTGGGTGCGCATAACAGCATTAGACAAAATGCGCAATGAAAGCGAACCGTCAGATACTATTAAATTGCCGTAATGTATGACAAAACAAAACTAACATTTTTATTTCTTGTTTTTTTATCTTTATTCGCAAATTGCGCGCACAAAAAATATACATTAGATCCGGCGCAAAAAAAAGATTTTTCGTCAATAGACAAATTAAAAACTATCTTAGCTAATAGTCCAAACGCAGTAAAATCCCGTATTCGCTGTATTTATATTGACAAAGAAAATAAAAATACACTTTATGGCGATTTTGAAATCAAACAACATAAAATAGAATTGTCTCTTTTTTCAGCTGTAAATTATGTAAAAATTAAATCAATAGCAGATACTTCTGCTTTTTTGCTGCTTGTCAATAATCAAGATGAAAGCGCGGCGTTCGGCAATTATGAGCCGTCAAAATTCATTAAATTTATAAAATTTATTTTCACTGGCTCGATACAATCTGACGATTTACAAATTATAAACGAAACAGATAATATTATCGAACTTTCAGCTTTTGAAAATAAAATTAAAATTATTTTTGATAAAAATAACAAAACTATAAAATCAGCGCAGCATTCTAATGTCCGAATAGTTTATGATAACTTTAAAAAATTCGGAGATTATATTTTGCCAATTAAATTTAAAATTTTAGTGAGCGATAATGAAAATCCTTTTACGCTCGATATTGCGTTTGACAAAAATAAACTGTCAGTCAATTAAAATATTTTTTTTGATTGTTTTTTTGTTTTGCAATTTTCAAGAATATACACACGCTGCACAGCCAAATTTTTATTTTACTTTATTTTTAAATAAAGAAATTGATTTTATTAAAAATTTAACTAATGAAAATATTTATATTGCCAATTATTTAGATAAATTCAGATTCGATGTTTTACAAAATATTACAAATGATACAAATATAATTTTTAAATTGATTTCAGATTATGAAATTTTCAAATATAATTGCATAAATAATCAAAACGACAAAAATAAAATTTTAAATTTGTATTATGCTTTTAAAATAAAATTTTTAAATTTATTTCTAAAAAATGATGAAAATAACGAATATTTGAAGTTGTTAATTTCTGCAAATTTCAAGGATTTTAGCAAATTGCAGCTGCGCAAAGATTATTCTATATGCAAAATAAAACTTGAAGAATTAACAAAATTGATTAAAGCATTTAAAAACATTAAAGACTTAAAAAAAATCAAAGAGCCGCGAGTGCAATTTTTAAACGATTATCTGTTTTATTTAAATGATAAATTACTCGCAGCATTTTTAGATAAAGATACAAAAACTTTTAACACGACATTATTTGAAATACAAACTATTTACGAATATATAATAAATAGAATCAACTTAAATTTATGAGATTAAAAATTATTTTATTGTTTATTGTTTTATTGATTATTTCGCTTGAAGCTGGATTGCTTATATATTACGGCATCGATAGATACACAGAAAATATCGAAAATTTTGAATCTGAAAACATAAAAAATATATTTGAATATTTTGAATTATCAATACGCAATTTTGACGAATTAAAAACTATGACTGATTATTTCACAAAAAAAACCGAAGTATTAAGTAAAATAATTTTAGAAAACATCCATCAATTAAAATTTTTCACTGATAATTTTAAAAATAACGCTAATATTGACAAAATGCTTATTTCTAATTATGTCGGAAAAATACTATATAATAGCAATTTTGAAAAATCTGTTAATATTGATACAATAGTTTTTCAAGATACTATTATTAGAAACATCGTATTTAAAGATACGGAAATTTACGCTGTTTACAGCGCGCCGATAAAATATTCGGATAAAATTGTCGGCGCTATATTAGTTCATAAAAGAATCAGCGAAAATTTTATTAATCGTTTTGAAATAAATAATAATATAAAAATTTTTAGAGCGACAACAACGGATAATCAACCGTATTTTGACGACACTGATTTTTTTATTAAAATAGATTTTTCAAATGTCTATGTTTCGAAAAAAATTAAGGATATAGACGGAAATATTTTAACTTTTACTTTTGTTAGAAATCTCAATCCTATCAAAACAGCAATGTATAAAACAAACAGATATTTTATAAAAATAAATTTAATAATAGTCGGATTTGTTTTTTTGATTGGTTATATTATCATACATTTATTTTCTAAAAATCTCAAAAGAATCGCAGAAGCCGCAGATAAAATCGCTGCTGGCGAATATCACATCCAACTAAAAAAAAACGCAGTTAAAGAAATAAACAGCGTGATACAATCATTTAATAAAATGAGCAGCGACTTAAAAAAAACACAGGATTATATTATTCAACAAGAAAAACTTTATTTAGCGGGAAAATTAGCCAGCGGTATGGCTCACGAATTGAATAATCCACTGGTCGCGGCACTCGGCTATACTCAAATGCTTTTAGAATCAAAAAATTTACAAGATCAGAAAATTCAAAATTATTTAAAACAAATAGAAGCGAATATTTTGCGCGCGCGGACAATAGTGAAAAGCGTAAGATCTTATTCTACCTTTACGAATGTAATGATAATAGATTGTAAAATTAAAGCACTGATTGACGAATGTATTGGCTTGACAAAATATCACATTCGTTCTAAAAAAATCGAATTTCAAAATTATATTGACGAAAATTTTATAATTAAAGCAGACGCTAATATTTTAAAACAAGTTATTATTAATATTTTCTTAAATTCAATTGACGCTATTGATGAAAAAAAATCAGGAATAATTAAAATACAAAGTCATATCGCCAAAGAAAATAAAACAATCCAAATTATTGACAATGGTTCTGGCATAGATGAAAAAATAATATCGAATATTTTTGAACCGTTTTTTACTACAAAACCAGAAGGCAAAGGCACAGGGCTCGGTTTATTTTTATGCTATAATTATATGAAACAAATAAACGGCATTATAAAAATAGAAAATTTAAAAAGCGAAAAAAATGAAATACTCGGTGTAATTACTCATCTGATTTTTAATTGTTGATTCTGTCATTAATTTCTATTTCTTTCAAATAAACATAGATTTTGTAAATAAACCAGATATTAAAGCCGATAAAAAATGAAGTTGCTAATCTATTAATAATCTCAACCGAATAATATTGATTTATTATGCGCTCCGGGCTAGGTAAAAAATAAAATAAATCTGCAAACATCGGCATTGCAAGTTGAGTAGTAAATGTTTTATCCCACTGCATAACAATCAAAAAAAACAAAAGAAAATAACAAGATAATTCATAAAATGAAAAAATTTTTTTTGAATACGCTATACATAAAAAAGGAATAATCCACATAAAATACTGCGGTTCAAAATTACTTGATGAATAAAGTATCAAGAAAAATAACAATACAGCGATAAAATAATTTTCAGCGCTGATTTTTTTTCTGCAATCTACTATAAAAAGCCAAGCGATTATATAACCAAACGGAAAGAAAAATAAATCTTTGATATGATATTTAAACAACATATTAGAATGCTCGTCATTAGATACTACTGCCGTTGGCGCGCTGGCTGATATTCCGGCAAAATACGCTGGCAAATTATGCAGCACATTAAAAATTATCAACGGCAAAATCGCTATAATCGCATTACTAACAAATTGCCGAATATTTTTAGAAATCAGTGGCAGCAAAAAAGGCGCAAATAATATTGGATATTGCCTGAACGCCGCGGCAATGCCAATACACAAGATGCCAAGTTTATTCTTTTCGTTTTTCAAAAGCATTAATCCAAATAAAATAAAGAAAATCGAATAAAACTCAAATCTTCCAATCATATAAACAACATAAAGCGCTACTGGATTAAACAGCCAAAAATACAATGCTCTGATTTTAATATTAACATTTGCAAACAATCTCAATAATATATACAGACATAGATAATCAGCCAATAAAAATGGGATTTTTAAAATAAACAATATAGTCGGCGCAGATTTTAATGCGCTGAAATTATACCAGCCGCTTAAATTATAATCGTATGGCTGCGTTATCCATAAATCATAAAGTTCTGGCATTAAAAATTTTGTAAACATCATTATCGGAAAATGAATTATTTGATTTAATATATGAAACGATGCAGACGGGTCAGTCGCATAATAAGCAAAAGAATCATAATACATTTTAAAAGGCACCCAAATACCGCTTAAAAAATCTATATGACAGAAAAATGGCATAATCAAAAATCTAATAATAACAGAAATCACAAGCAGATTATATATTTTCCGATTATTTTTAATATCATCTGTCAATAAAAAATCGAATATTTTTTTTCTTTTGAAAATTATCGCAATAATCAAGATAGTTAAAATTATCAACAAAATATAATTATCCCAAATTTTTAAAATAATCTCTTTTAATAATCCACCAAAACTATATTCATAAATCGTCCGGAAATACAATGCTCCGTCTATTTTTTCTGCATTAGAATACAGCGTGTTATTATATTTAAAATCATTATATCCTTTTTTATACGCAACCAAAAAATACCCGTTTTTCGCTTCTAATTTGCACCATAAATTATTATAATTTTTATCAAGTTTTAGCGGAAATACCGTGCTTTTTCTGATATTAGCATTAAAATTTTGATATTCTTTGATATGAACTATATTTTGAAAATTTTCGTCTGCTGCGACAGTAAAAACAAACTTTTCAGAACTGCCGGATAATAAAAATACCAATCCTGAAATTTTATATTTTATATTCGGAATTTTTTGGATTAATACTGCGCCGTCATAAATTCGTAAATATTCCGTTGATTCGCGCGCTTCTTGAACCGGTTGAAAAATAACATTACAACCGCTTAACAATAAACAAAAAATTATAAATAAAATTTTCTTCATAATCTAAAATAGCGAGTATTGCTCAGTTTCAGGCAAATCGCCAAAACAATTAAATTTTTTCAATGCTTCAAGCACTTTTTTATTTATCTTGCATCTCTCGCATAATTCTTTAATTGTTCTAAATCCTTGTTTTTTCCGCTCTGCGACAATATTTTCAGCTACTTTTGAGCCGAGCCCTTCGATTGACACTAACGGCGGCAAAATCTTTTTGTCAATCACCAAACTTTTAAATGTTTCAGATTTTTCTATATCAACATTCATAATCTCAATATTTCGCAACTTCGCTTCTTTTATTACTTCAAGAATACTTATTTCAGTGTATTCTTTTGTTGTAAGTTCATTTCTTCGTTTTTTATCATAATATTCGTCTAATAATTTCTTTATAGATTTAACATCTAACAACAAATGTTCCAAATTCAAATCAGTTGCTTTAATAGTAAAATACGAAGCGTAAAATTCCATCGGATAATGAATTTTATAATACGCAATTTTATATGATAATATGGTATAAGCGACAGCATGCGCTTTTGGAAATAGATATTCTATTTTTCTGCAAGAGTCAATATACCATTTTGCAACTTTATGTTCTATCATTAATTTTATTTCATCGTCATTCAATCCCTTGCCTTTTCGCACTTTTTCCATTATCTTAAATGCTTTTTGCGCATCCATTCCTTTATTAATCAAATCAAGCATTATATTATCGCGCGCTGAAATTACGCCATTCAAATTTGTAATTTTTTTACGTATTAATTCTTGGGCATTGCCTTGCCAGACATTTGTGCCGTGCGCCAATCCACAGATTCTTATTAAATCACCGATATTTTTCGGGCGCGTATCTTCAAGCATTCCTCTCACAAAATCAGTGCCGAATTCCGGTATGGCAAAAGTTGCAACGCTCGCGCCCAACTCTTCTTCTGATACGCCAATAGATTTTACGCTTGAAAATAATTGCAGTGTCTTTTCGTCATTATACGGTATATCATTAAAATCAAAACCAGTATATTCACGCAGCAACAATAATTGCGCCGGATTATCGTGCCCTAACAAATCTAATTTCACAAGTTGCTCTTCCATTTTATGATAATCAAAATGCGTAGTAATAACTTCTTCGCTGTTTTCATCTGATGGATATTGTATAGGACAAAAATCATAAATTTCTTTGCTTTTTGGCACTATTATAATTCCGCCCGGATGCTGACCAGTTGTTTTTTTAACTTCGCAGCAGCCCTTAGCTATACGCAATTTTTCAGCCGCTGTCCAATTAATCTGCCGCTCTTCTACAAATTTATTTACAATAATTTTTGCTATGCCGTCAGATACTTTTGAAATTGTGCCTGCGCGATAAACATTATTGGCGCCAAATAATTCTTCGACATATTTATGTATTATCGGTTGATAATATCCCGGAAAATTCAAATCTATATCCGGCACCTTATCTCCTTCAAATCCTAAAAATACTTCAAAGAAAATATTGTGCCCGTCTTTATTTAATTGTTCTCCGCAGTTCGGGCATTTTTTATCTGGCAAATCAAAACCTGTTTCAATTTCAGCGGGTGCATCAAACATAGACAACTTGCAATTTGCGCAGACATAATGCGGGGGCAGAGCATTCACATCTGTTATACCCGCAAAAAACGCTACTATTGATGACCCAACAGACCCGCGCGAACCAACGATAATTCCGTCATTTTTTGCTTTTTGTACGACATTATGCGCTAATAAATACAAATTAGAAAATTTATTTGTTATAATAGAATTCAATTCTTTATCTATTCGCTTTTTCACTATTTCAGGCAAATTATCCCCATATATTCTATGAGCATTAGTCATTACTATATCTTTCAATTTTTCATCGGCATTTTCTATTTCAGGCGGATAAAAACCGTCTGGCACAGGCTTCACTATTTCTATCATATCAACAATCTTTTGTGGATTGTCTATTACTATTGCTTTTCGGTCTTCTTTTGATAAATAACTAAATTCATCTAACATTTCATTTGTGGTTTTCAAACATAAATTAACAGTCTCGCGCTTTTCTTTCATACCTATCGAATGCTGTAAAATCAGACGATACAAAGATTGAGACGGCTCTAAAAAATGAGCGTCGCTTGTCGCAACTACTAATTTATTCATTTTTTGGCAAAGTTTCAATAATCGCTTGTTTAATTCTCGAATATCATCTAAACTATTTATTCCTAAATTTTGATATTCTTCAATAAAAAATTTATTATTCTCTACTGGCTGCAATTCTATATAATCATAAAATCTGATATTCTCAATTATTTTTTCATCTTTTGAATTATGCAATACTGCTTGATATACATCGCTCGATTCGCAAGCGCTGCCGAATATCAAACCTTCTTTATGTTTGATTATTTCTGAACGCGGCAGTTTCGGCGTATGATAAGAAAATCGCAAATTTGCCATTGAAATTAATTTATATAAATTTTTCAAACCGATTTGATTTTTTACTAAAAATACTATGTGATTTGCGCCTTTTACTTTGCGCACTTCTTCGTCTGTTTTATGAAATTTGATAAAATCATTAAAATTATTAATCCCTGTTTTTTTATATTCATCAATAATGCAATCGAATAATTTTATCAGCAGCGAAATATCAAGATTAAAAATATTTATTTCATCAGTTAATTTATAATATTCAACTAATTCTCTTATCGGTAATGTGTTCTTCAATTTTTCTTTATCATTAATTTTTAATAATCCGATTTGCCGTATATCAAATAACGGATTATCAAATTTTGTCTCTAAATAAATTTCTAATTTTTTCAATTGCAAACATATATCATATCCAATAATCACGCGACTTTTAAATAACTCAGATAATTTTTTTGAAATTGTTGGTTTATCTTCCAGCGTCTTATTTTCTGCGCAAGAATATTTTTTGCCTTCGCCGGCTATCTGAAAGTTTTGGGTAAAATATATCTCATTAGGTTTTGAGCGAACGCCAGATTTTTCAATTGAATATTTCAAACCGTATATTTCAGAATGACTATAATCGTCGCATAATAATTGTATAAAAACTTTTTCGCTATCAAATTCATAAACTTTGTTTTCATCAAAATTAGAAAATATCGCTGTCACAGTATCAACTAAATAGCCTTCTACGCCAAGTATCGGCTTAATATTATTTTTTACACACGCTTTATAAAAATCTGGGAATATATGAGCAGTTCCGTGGTCAGTCACCGCGCAAGCGCTGTGTCCCCATCTTTTTAAATTTTTTATCAATTCATCAATATTTATCAGCGCATCCATTTTACTCATATTGCTGTGTAGATGCAATTCTATGCGCTTGCCAAATTCGCAAGTATCCATTCGATATTCTTTTTCAATACGATTTATTGCATACGGTCTTATTGTAAGTTCGCTTTCACGATTGTATCTAACTCGGCCCTTTAATTTTATATAATCTCCGTCTTTTAATCTTAAAGCGCGAGTGCCGTAATAAATACATTCTATTGCGCTTGTATCATCAGCTAAAATAAATTTGTTGAGGGTTTTTGTGGTTTTTTGTTTGCCATCGAATATCTGACATTCACGCGATGATACATTCAAAACTTCGCCGGCTAATATCACGCCATCTTCTTCTTTTTTTAGTTTTTCTATTGTCGAATTAACTGGTTTTTTTATTTCCTCGCCTAAAATTAAAGGGCTGTCTTCGGAAAATTGTTTTTTGATATTTTCTATTTCAACCTCTACTGTTTTTTCTACATCTTTATTAAATTCTTCAAATAATTCAACAGCCCCACTCCCTTTACAAAAATTTACAAATATTTGTTTATTGCAATTTTCTAAAATATAATTCCTAATAAATTCATCAAGTTTATTTTCTTTTGCTAACTTTATAGATATTTCAGTTTTAAGTTCTATAGTTAAAATAGACAACTCATCATCAAATTCAAAATTACAGGCATTGAATAATCCGTTAGCTGACGGATATTCCTCTTTTATCTCGGCTATAATATTTTGCCAGTTATCGCAAATATACTCTTTTAAATTTATAGATTTATCATTTTTTTCTATTTCAGTTTTATTTTTTATATCGATATTGGAAGTATCAGCAGTCTCTACAACCTTAACATTTATCTTGACTTTTTCTACTCCTATATTTTTTGAAATTATCGAATTAATAATTTCATTTTGTACTTTATCTGTTAATTGCGTTTTTGCAGTAATATCTAAATATATTGTTTTAATTGACGGATTAACGCGCACTTGGTCAAGCGTGATTTTTTTTAATGCTTGATTATTCTCGCTATTCAAGCCAAGCCTCTGAAATACATCAGCGCACGGTTTAATTAAATATTCTTTTTCCATAATTATTGCTCACTATAAAAAATTTAGTTCTTCTAATTAAAAAACAAAAATAGTGCTAAAAATAAAAAGCGCTTTTTATATTCAACATCAAAAATTAAATTATAAAAAAATTATATAGCATTTAATGATTTGCTGAATTTTTCTAATAATTCCATAATCTTGCCGTATTGCGCTATTTGCTCTATCCATTCATCTGATATTGAATTTACCCCATAATATAATCCGGCAAGCGCGCCTGTCATAGCGGCGATGGAATCTGTATCTCCGCCTAAATTAACAGCATATAAAACTGCGCTTTTATAATCATCATTCTTCATAAATGAATATATACTTGCTTCTAATGTATGAACTATATATGCTGACGACTTTATCGTATCTTCTGGCGCTTTGGAAATATCGTCAAATACTAATCTTTTATAAAATTGCAGTTCGTCTTTATATTCTTCATTATAATTTTCAATTATATATTTTTGAACATTTTGATACGCTTCTTCTTTTTTCGCGCCATTAATTAATTTTATTAAAAATTCTACATAATAATCGCACGCTATTAAACAGCGTGTATGCGAATGCGTTATTTTGGAAACATCATATATAATTTTTCGCTTTTTATTTACATCTTTTTCGTTCGCTAAATAAAAAGCCAGTGGCATACTTCTGCTCGCTGAATTATTGCCGCAATTTGTATCGCCTGATAATCCGCATTCAGTAGGATTTTCTAATTCGTTCACTCGCGCAAGCGCTATAAGCACAGTTCGACCGATATCAAAATTTAATCCTGTCGCAGTCCAATAATTTTCAAATGCCCATTTATAAAATTTTAACGCTATATCTTTTAAATCATAACCGCCGCACAAACTCTCAGTCAAACAAAAAGTCATTGAACTAGCACTCGACCACACGCCAGCAGGAACATTGTATTCGCCGTATTCGCGCATAGTCAATACCGGATTTTTCTTTAAGTCTTCGCGTTTGCTGAATCTAACAGGCAGACCGACAGCATCTCCTACGCAAAATCCGAAAAATGCGCTAATAATCTGATTTTTGTTCATATTATAATCATTGCCTTTTTATTTAGTTTCATAATATTTTTCCACTAACACATCCGTATCCGGCAAAACATTTTTTTTCTTTTCTTCTATTCGTTTTGAGCATAATATCATATACATCTGAGCGTCTAAATGAATTTGGCTTTTAGGAATCGTCGGATAGCGATGATAAACATTATAAAAATGATTGTAGGCTTCTTCATATCTTTTAGTTTTATATAAATATAAAGCCATCTGATATTCATCGTGAAATTTTTTTTCTAATGTAACAACAGAACTTTTTATTGAAGCATCTTTATTTATTAAAAAATAATCAGGATTATTTTGATATTCTTCGGCACTGAAAAATATAACATATATGCCAGCACCAATTATTAATAAAATTATCCCTATTTTTTTTATATGTTCCATTGCATTTTATTGAAATACTTTTTCGGTTATTTTATTTCAATTTTTGAGATATGTCAAACTATAATTTTTTATTTTTAGGTAGAATATTCCGCGTTAATTTTAACATAATCATAAGTTAAATCAGTAGTCCAGACAATAACTGGCTCACATTTTGCTATTCCCATATCTATATTAATATGCAGTTCTTTTAATTTCATTATTTTTTGCAATTTAACAAGATTATAATCGGTCTCTTCGCAATTTTCAAATATCTTAATATTATTAATCGAAACGTTTACATTTTCTGGTTTAAAATCAAATGGCGCGCTGCCGATTGACGATACGATTCTGCCCCAATTAGGATCGCAGCCGAATAACGCTGTTTTCACTAACGACGAATTAGCTACTAAATTCGCTATTATTTTACCTTGTTCATAAGTGCCTGCATTTTCAACTTTTACTTGTATAAATTTTGTGGCGCCTTCACCGTCTTTTACTATCATTTTAGCGAGTTCTAAGCAAACCTGTGATAATTTCTCTTCAAATTTTTTGTATTCTTTGCTTGTAATATCATCTATAAAATTATTTGTAGCCATACCATTAGCAAGAAGAAAAACAGTATCATTTGTTGACATATCGCCGTCAACTGTAATGCTATTAAAAGATTTTTTTACAGAATTATTCAAAGCATTCTGCAAACAAAATTTACTGATAGCTATATCAGTTGTAATAAAGCACAACATCGTAGCCATTGATGGATTAATCATACCCGCACCTTTTGCGCAGCCGCCGATTGTAATAGTTTTGTTGTTCAGTTTAAAAGATACATCGTATTTTTTTTCAAAAGTATCGGTAGTCATTATCGCTTTTGAAAAATTATTATTTGGCTTGTTGTTCATTAAATCTTTTAATGTAAAAATATTCTTTAACATTTTATCTATCGGCAGCTGCACGCCTATTTTACCTGTTGATGCGATTAATATTTCTGATTCATTAATATCATATTCTTTCGCTGATTTTTCTATTATGAATCTTGCTAATTTCAAGCCCTGTTCGCCTGTGCAGGCATTAGCGCTGCCGCTGTTGACAATAATCAATCTAAATGTTTCGGATTTTTGAAGCTGATCGCGGGAAATTACTACTGGCGCGGCAGCGAACTTATTTGTAGTAAATACAGCTGCGCCGACTGCCGGCTTGACTGAATATAAACAACCCAAATCATAATTATTGCTTTTTTTTAAGCCGGCTTTGATGCCAGCGGCAAGAAACCCCCTCGCCGCTGTAACACCAATATAATCTTTTTTAACGTTTAGAGAATTGATAGCGTTTTCTTGCTTTTGCAAGTCCATATTTTTTCCTTTCAACTTCTCTTGCATCGCGCGTTAAGTATCCTTCAACTTTCAAGGCCTTTTTCAAGTTTTCGTCATATTTAACTAATGCGCGCGCTATGCCTAATCTAATCGCTTCTGCTTGACCTGTTATTCCGCCGCCTTTTGCAGTAATTTTTATATCAAAAGTTTTTTCGTTATTTGTCAAAACTAATGGCTGTTTGACTTTTAGTATCAATATTTCTTTGTCAAAATATTCTTCTAATTTCTTATCGTTAACTGTAATATTACCGCTGCCCTGACGCATAAATACTTGCGCAATTGCGCGTTTGCGTCTGCCTAATCCAAATATTGTGTCTGTTTTTGATGCCATTTAATAATTTCCTCCTAAAATTTCCTATTCATTAATTATTTTTTTTATAATTCGATTTTTTCCGGTTTTTGCGCTTGCTGACAATGTTCAGTGCCTCCGTAAATTCTGACTTTTTTAAGTAATTCGCGACCTAAATGATTTTTCGGAAGCATCCCTTTTATTGCATGTTTTATTACTTCTTCTGGTTTTTTAACAAGCATATCTTTTAATTTTGTTAATTTATAATTGCCTACCCACGGCGAATGTTGAAAATATGTCTTTTGTTCGGTTTTTTTACCTGTTGTCTTTATTTTCGCCGCGTTCACTATTACTAAATAATCGCCGCAATCGCGGTCTGGACTATATTCCGGCTTGTTTTTACCTTTTAATATTTCTACCGCTTTTGTCGCGATTTTTCCTAATACTTGATTTTCAGCATCAATTAGATACCATTTTTTCGTTAATTCTTCTGGTTTAAAAAATTTAGTTTTCATTTTTCAACACACCTCAATAAAATTAAACATTTCACGAATAAACGAGTTCCGGGGCTCTTTATTCTTAAATGTTTTTAAGTGCAGATATTATATTTATTTTTTTTAATTCGTCAAGATTTTTTTTAAAATTTTATTTGACTTCTGTTTTTGTTTGTATTAATATTAATAATATTATTATTTTTAGCGAGAATGGCGAAACTGGCAGACGCACCAGACTTAGGATCTGGCGCCGCAAGGCGTAGGGGTTCAACTCCCCTTTCTCGCACCAATTTTCTTTTTATAATAATCTTAATTTTTTTTTCTTTAAAAAGGAGTGATTTATAATGAGTTTGCATATCGGAGCAAAGCAAGGAGAAATAGCAGAAGCGATATTATTGCCTGGCGACCCGCTGCGCGCAAAATTCATTGCGGAAAATTTTCTGACTGACGCCAAATGCTACAACGAAATTCGTGGAATGTATGGTTTTACTGGCTATTACAAAGGTAAACGCGTATCTGTGCAAGGCACTGGAATGGGAATGCCGTCCTGTTCAATCTATGTATATGAACTTATCAATGAATACAATGTAAAAACATTAGTGCGTATCGGCACCGCTGGCTCTACTCAATCTTATATTGATGTGCGCGATATTATCGTAGGCGTAGGCGCGTGCGCTGATTCTGATATTAACAAAATGCGGTTTGGACATAGACATTTCTCGCCTATTGCAAGTTTCAAACTTTTATACGATGCATATAATATAGCACAGGAAAAAAAATTAAAAGCTCATTTCGGCAATATTTTATCAATAGATAATTATTATTATGAAGATCCGGATTGGTGGAAAATCTGGGCAAAATACAATGTAATTGGCATTGAAATGGAAAGTTATGCGCTTTACACACTTGCAGCGCGCTATAAATGCGATGCTCTATCAATCTTGACTGTAAGTAATAGTTTTATAACAGGCGAAGAAGCGCCTGCGGAAGACAGACAAACGAAATTCAAACAAATGGCTGAATTAGCATTGGACTTAATTACAAAATAAATAATTATGGAGTAAATCTTATTTATATTTTACTTTTTAATATAATTCTTCTTTATTATTCTTTTTGCGATTATTATAAAACTGCAAGAAAAACGTAAAACTGCAGCGCTCCAAAATAATTTGCGAGCGCTCGGTTTTGAATCTACTATACCTATTTATCAATAGCACACTGCCTTTTAACAAAAAAATAATGAGCCAAAACAGCGCTAAAATCCAAAAATCCCAATTTTTTTAACCTGCATATTTCATAATAATTAAACAAAAGGCATATAAAACACTAATAAAATCAATACAATCAGCAATAAAATTAGAAAAAATGTTCCTCAAAAAACGGAATAAAAATTTATAAAAAAAATAAAGATTTTGAGCAAATCTGCCGATATAAATAGTATTAAAACAAGCAAATGGAGTATTTGAATGAAATCAGAAATTATTAGATTCAAAAGATTAAAAAAACAGGAAATAATTGCTGAATTTAAAGGCGGTGATATAACGAGCGATGCTGGTCTGCTTCTTTTTC
>JAKPEO010000124.1 GCA_029551925.1 bacterium | reverse complement strand
TAAAAAAATTAGAAGAAGATGAACAACTTATTTACGATATAATGCAAGAGCATATTGAATATTATTATCATTATGAATGCGCTAATACAGATGATTTTCAATATTCTGACGATGCGCCGAATCCGTTTTTTCATATTACTCTTCATTTGATTTTAGATAAATTATTGAATGACCCAAAATATCCGTTTTTTCAAGAAGCGTTTGCAAAATTATTGAAAGCAAATGACAAACACAGCGCTGAACATTTATTAATTGATAAAATTTTATCATCGCTTGATTTTGAAGGCATGCAAGATAATCTTTCGATATTAGGGCTGAATATCAATATAAATGAATTGCGCAAATATTTTCAGGAGATAACTTAATAATTAATTATATGACTAATTCGCGCGGAAGTATTTTAATTATAATCGGCGTTATATCGCTGCTTATATTTTCACTTACTTTGTTTTATAATCAATTATTTCAATCTTCGCTATTTGACATCGGTAAAAAAAAAGCGTATATTCGCTGCAAAAATGAAATTGAAAATACTATAGTAGCGTTGAAAAAAATATTTGAAAAAAGTAGAGAAAATAACTGCGATTCTTTGCACGATTTTTTGCTTGCTGCGCCAATAATTTATAACTTGAACGATGTGAATATTATCGTAAAAATTCAAGATGAAGATTCAAAAATTAATATTAATCAAATTGTTTATCCGGACGGTAAAATAAATAATTTTATTGAAAAAAGTATCAGAAATATTTTGAAATTTTATAAACTTACGGAAGATTGGGGTAATGCTTTTATTGATTGGATTGATGCTGATAATATCACATTGCCTGGCGGCGCAGAAAACGATTATTATTCCAATACTGTTAATAAATTACTTGCGCCCAATAATTATTTTTCTAATTTAGACGAACTAAAATTATTAAAAAATTTAGGCGGATATTTTGAAAAAAATAATGATTTATATTTAGGGGAATATTTCACTATTTACAGCGATAATAAATACAATATAAATACAGTAAGTGATACTATTTTAAAAAGTTTTGAATTGCTCGATAATCTCGAAATTGAGGCATTAATGCAATTTCGTAAAAAATTCCAAATTAAAGATATTAATAATCTACCTGATTTGATACCGGAATTACAGCGTAAAAATTTTGAATATATCGACGATTATTTAAAAGTAAAAAGCGATATATTCAATATAGAAATTATCGCTAAAAAAGATAAATACATTTTTAAATGTATATGGTTATACAACCGCACAAATGGCCAAACTATTTATAAAAAATATTTAGGGATATAATACCTTATTTGGGTGAAATTATCTATTTTGAAAGATTCTTTAATATTAAAATAACAGTGCAGAATTAATAACTAATTGAATATTATGAAAATAAAATTTAGGTTAATAATAAGGGAGTGCCGAAGATCGGACTCGAACCGATACGGGAACAAGTTCCCACGGGATTTTAAGTCCCGGGCGTCTACCAATTTCGCCACTTCGGCATTGACTTTAAATTACAATCGCTTAAAACATTGAAAAAATCAATGCTTTTAATTAATATTGAATGCTATTATATTAAAATAAATTCATTTGTCAAGTTTTTTTTTATTTTTTTGGCAAATTCACATATTTTGATACAGTTTAAAAGTCGCAATATTTTTAACAAAATAATGAATTATGAGTGAATATGATTTAAAAAAAATGCCATTTTTGCGCTAATTTGTTAATGAAA
This sequence comes from bacterium, assembly GCA_029551925.1. Taxonomy (GTDB): domain Bacteria; phylum JAGOBX01; class JAGOBX01; order JAGOBX01; family JAGOBX01; genus JAKPEO01. Next base: position 149,164 of record JAKPEO010000124.1, on the reverse strand, counting down.
CTTTGGATTTTTTTATTTTTAAAAAACCCGATTTTTTATATTAGGTTGTAAGATATTAAAATATAAAAATTTTTATTTGGAATGACACGCGATTGTTTATTATTCCTAACATAATTATAAGTATTTTTCAGACAAGAATCTTAAAATTTCATTTCAACATTCTTGATAAAAATAAAAAAGGAGATGATTTGCGAATAGTGCCAGACATTTTTTTGTTTGTAAAAGAATTGCGCGTAAGTTTTTTGAGTTTTGAAATTTTATTTTTCGAAAAATATTTTATGTAATAATAATAATAGACAGATAATTTTTAAAACGCTGAATATTCAATTTTTATATTTTCTTCGCCGAACCGCGTTTGCAGTTCGATAATAAAATTATAATCGACTTTTATCTGATTTTTTTTTGGTTTGATGACTGCAAAATTATTAGCGTCTGTTTTTAATGAAATAAATATTTTTGTCTTACCGTCCTGTTGATTATTAATTAGATTATTTAATGTTTTAATAATAGTTTCGTCCGGCGCGACATTGTCAATTATCACATTAATTTTGCTGATAATTTCGCTAAAACCATTTTCAATAGGAAAAATTTTTATTGCGCAGAATCTATTAGAATATAATTTTTCAAAGCGGCCAAAGATATAGACAAAACTATTTTCAAAAATCAGGTCTTTATATTTTTCATAAACGCTCGAAAATATTATAGTTTCTAATGCCCCGTCAAGCGTATCTAAAAATCCGATGCACATAGTTTGATTTTTTTTATCAAATTTTAATTGTATTTCTGTCAGTAATCCTGCAACAAATAATGGTGCTTCGTCCGGTAATTCATCTATTAGCGATAAATCGTATTTGCTAATAAATTTTATTTCTTCCGTATATTTGCTTAACGGATGTTCTGATAAATAAAAACCTAAAACTTTTTTTTCGTGCAATAATTTTTCAATATGCGGATATTCAGGCGTGATAGTATATGTTTTTTCGACAAATTCCTTGCTGGAAAAGTCAAATAATGAGTCCATATTTTTTGAATTTTCTTGGATTTTAGAATGAAGTATTGTAGTAAGCGAATTAATCAAAGTAGCGCGAGTATATTTAGTAAAATCAAATGCTCCGGCGTATATTAATGATTCAATACCATTTTTTTTGATTTTAGCGATATTCACGCGGCTACAAAAATCAATTAAATCTTTGAAATTGCCGTTTTTTTTGCGTTCTTCAATTATTTCTTCAATGCAATTCAATCCGATATTTTGTATAGCGGCGAGCCCGTAGCGGATATTACCATTTTCTTTTGTAAACAGCGCCGCACTTTTATTAATATCCGGCGGTAATATTTTAATATTATTTTTCAAAGCGTCATTTATAAATAATTCAAATTTTGGGTTATTCTGTTCTATTTCATTGCTTAATGTGGCAATTAAAAATTCCAATAAAAAATGCGCCTTTAAATAAGCGGTGCGATAAGAAAAAAGCGCATACGCCGCACTATGCGATTTATTAAAACCGTATTCTGCAAATTTTTCAATTAGTAAAAAAATTTCTTCTGCTTCGGATTGTGAAATTTTAGAATGTTTTTGACAGCCCTCAATAAACGGCAATTTTTCTTGTTCCATAATTTCCGGAATTTTTTTACCCATTGCTTTTCTCAATAAATCCGCTTTTGCCAATGAATAACCGGCAATTTTATTTGCGATTTGCATTACTTGCTCTTGATAGAGTATCACTCCATAAGTTTCATTTAATATATCGCTTAATAATGGATGCGGATATTTTATTGGTTCAAGTCCGTGTTTTCTATTTATGAAACTATCGACCATACCGCTTTGCAGCACGCCCGGTCTATATAATGCCAATAATGCTATTAAATCAGTGAATTTGTCCGGCTGTAATTTTACCATTACATTTTGGATACCTTTACTTTCAAGTTGGAAAACTCCGGTAGTAGCGCCGTTTTTCAATAGTTCAAATGTTTTATAATCGTCTAATGGAATATTACGGATATCGGGTCTAATTTTTTCGTCAATCATTTTTAAAGTATCGTCAATGACAGTCAAAGATTTAATTGCGAGAAAATCCATTTTTACAAGCCCTAATTTTTCAATGCCGTCTAAATCAAATTGCGTAGTAATAATTTCATTTTTCGTGTCATAGTATAATGGCAGATATTCGACTAATGGTCTATCTGAAATAACTAAGCCGGCAGGGTGTGTGCTGATATTGCGTGGCATACCTTTTATTGCGTCAGCGATTGTAAACCAATCTTGAAATTGCGGGTGTTTGGAAAAATAATTTTGTAATTCCGGAATTTTTGCGATTAATTCAACGAGATTAAATTCTGTATCATCAGGTAATTTTTTAAGGATATTATTTACTTCCGCAATTGGCACGCCTAATATTCTGCCGACATCGCGGACAGCATTGCGCATTTTTAAAGTGCCAAATGTAATTATTTGTGAGACATTATCTATCCCATATTTTTTTCTTGCGTATTCAAATAATTCGTTTCTTCTGCGAAAACAAAAGTCAATATCAATATCGGGCATTGATATTCGTTCAGTATTCAAAAATCGTTCAAACAGCAGATTATATTGAAGCGGATTGATTTCAGTTATTCCAAGCAGATAAGCGACAAGACAGCCGGCAGCGCTACCGCGTCCAGGGCCGACTGCGATATTATTTTTTTTTGCGAACTCGACAAAATCTGCAACTATCAAAAAATACGACGCGAATCCCATTTTCTTTATTATTTCCAATTCATATTCTAATCGTTCGTTTATTTTTTTATCGCGAGTCTCACCAAATATTTTATCCGCTGATTGATAGCATAAATCTCTTAAATATTTATTTGCAGATTTAATTTCCTGCGGCAGTTGGAATATTGGAAAATGAAATTTATTAGCTCCTAAATCTAATAACACATTGCAGTGCTGACTGATTTTTAAAGTGTTTTCTATCGCTTCAGGATAATCATAAAATAATTCATTCATTTCATCAGCGCTTTTTAAATACAGCAAATCAGTATTATATTTATATCTATTTTCGTCTGATAGCAAATTTCCTGTTTGGATACACATCAGCGCATCTTGAAATTTAGCGTCGCTGCGGTGAATATAATGCGCATCATTAGTAGCGACAAGTTTAATATTATATTTAACTGATAATTCAGCAAATGTTTTTATTACAGTCTCTTCTTCCGGGTCATTATGTCTTTGTATTTCGAGAAAAAAATTTTCAATACCGAAGATAGAAATATAATCTTCAATACTTTTTTCTAATTGTTTCAAGTCATTTTTAAGAAGGTAATATTGTAGCTCTCCGTATTTACAAGCGGTAAGAAAAAATAGTCCATCTGAATATTTTGCTAATAACTCTTTATCAACACGCGGCTTAAAATAAAAGCCCTCGATAAATCCGGCTGATACTAATTTTAATAAATTTTGATAGCCTTGATTATTTTTTGCAAGCAGTATTCCGTGAAAATATTTTGGCTCACCAGCCGTTGTTTTTTTTATAAAACGACTATTTGGCGCAATATAAATTTCACAGCCGATTATTGGTTTTATTCCGTGTTTGTAGCACTGCTGATAGAATTCTAAAACGCCGAAGAGCACGCCGTGGTCAGTTATTGCGACTGCCGGCATATTTAATTCTTTACAACGCTGAACAAGATTGGAAATGCGGCAGAATCCGTCTAATATGCTGTATTCTGTGTGAGTATGCAGATGAACAATTTTTTTTTGCTGCTCTTTTTTTTTTGTGTATTGCGCCATTTATAAACTAACTTTTGTTAATAAATCTCGCGATGGTTTAGCGAAATAAAAGCCCTGTCCGTAGCAAATACCTATTTTTTTGATTTCTGTTAATTCTTCTATTCGTTCGATGCCTTCCGCCAATACTTTAATGTGATTATCATTAGCAAATTGCACTAACGCTTTGACTATATCGCGGCGCTGCTGATTTTTATCGATATTTTTTATTAATGAAATATCTAATTTTATAATGTCCGGCTTGATTTCTGCAATATAATATAGACTTGCAAAACCGCTGCCCGCATCGTCTATTGCTATTGTGAATTTGCAATTTTTAAATAATTTCAATTGTTCATTAAATTTTGTTAAATCTGTGATATGCGAGCGTTCGGTTATTTCTAAAACAAAATTGGAATAATTTAAGTTATATGGATTCATTTCAGCGAATTTTCTAAATTCCGGGTCGGCAAAACTGTGCGGTTCGACATTAATAGAAATATATTTTCCTTTTAAATCAAAAGTCAGATAATCTTCAATTATTTTTTTTCTGATGAGTCTTTCTAATTCCCAAATTTTATTTGAATGATATGCAGTATTGAATAATATTAGCGGATTATTTAATAGCGAATTTTGCGGCCCGCGCACAAGCGCTTCATAACCAATAATAGAATAATCTTCTAAATTTACAATCGGCTGATAGAGAATATTTATATTTTCATCTGTTAATAATGCTTTGAATTCTGTTTGAAGCATTACCGATACTTTTGACTCTTTGTCAAAAGCCATCATCATTGCATTTTTGAGATTATTATATACAAGCCGTTCAAATTTTATTTGCTGATTAATATCCATCAGCGAATAACCGAAATAAAAATCAAATTGAAATTCAAGTCCGCGCGCAATTAAAGTTGATTTGTTTTCTCGAAGATATTTTTCAATTCTATTTTTAACTTCATTTAAGTCGGATAATTTGATTTTATCTTGTCTGCGCGGCGGCGATAAAAATATCACAAAATCATCGTCCCATAATCTTGTAATTGTAATTATATCTTTAAATCTAATCAATGTTCCGCGCATTTTTTTTAATAACGCTGCAGTCTTAACTAATAAATTATCAAATATTTTTTCGCCGTAATTTAATTCTATTTCATTATATTTAGCTATGTTGATGTATATTACTCCAAAATTTTGAGAGTTCTTAAACATTTCGCGCAATTCGTCCATTACTCCGGCAATAGTAGGAAGCTGCGTGAGTTCATCGATATTTTGTTCGTTTATTTTTATAAATTTGTTATAGTCGATTACTCTGTCTGATAAATTTATCAATTTCGGCGTAATTGTATTTTTATTTAGTAAATAGTTCACTTTATCAATCAAGTCGTCTGATTTGAACGGCTTTAAAATATAGTCATTCGCTCCGACTTCCATTATTTTTAATGGTCCGCCTTTGGCTGTGATAACTAATATCGGCAGATTTTTAAATGATGGTTGAGCGCGGAGCATTTCGATTATTTCGTAGCCGTTGCGCTCGCTGTTAGGAAGCATTATATCCACTAATAATAGCGAGACATTTCTATTGACTATTACTTGTTCTAATTCAGAGACATAACGCGGATACCAAATTATATTGTAATGATATTTATCCAGCAATTCTTTTAATAAATTTACAATTTCGTGTTCATCTTCGATAATCAAAATTGTTTTTTCGTATTCTTTTGATTGATTGAGTAATTTAATTTCAAAGTCATTCTCGCCTTCTTTAACAGTTATATATTCATTCAATATTTTTATGAAATCAATAGTATCTTGATTTAATGTCGGATATTCAGCTATTACAATTTTTACTTTCACGCCTATTGGCTTAACTATTTTGGGATTGTCAGAAACATAATAATAATTTTTAAATTTTTCTATTAATCGTTCAACAGATATTTTGGCGTTAATATCGCTCGTTTCAGGCAATATAGATATAAATTTATCAAAAGCAAAACGCGAATGATAATCTACATTTCGAAATGATTTTGTTATGATTTCAGAAAGTTCGCACATTATCTGGTCGCAATAATACCAGCCGATTTCGTTTTTTAAAACTTGAAGATTATTGATATGTATTAACACAACTGACATTTTGCGATTATAACGCACGCATTTTTCGGTTTCTTCGTAATATTTGCGATAAAAACTTTTGAAATTCGGCAATTTCGTTGTTCTGTCAATTTGTATATTATTTTTTAATTGTGAATTTTTTAAAATTACAAGTTTAAAACGATTATACAATTCTATTTTATTAATTGGTTTGTAAATAAAATCTGAGCTTTCGTCTATAAAACTAATAGGAAATCTATCAATGATATTTTCGTCAATTATGTAAATTATTGGGGTGAGATATGATTTTGCAAATACTTGCAATTCAAAATAGAAATTATTTAGTTCTTCATCGTCTATGTATTCTATCAATATGATATCATATAATTTTTCTAAATTTTTTGTTAATGATTTTGTTTCAATTAATTTATATTCAAAATGGTAGGTATTGGAATATTTTTCAGGAATATCAGTAAAATCATCCATCGTAATTTTGGATTTATTCAAGGGATTCAATATTAAAATATTAATCATAATGTTTACAACCTCAAATAATTTTAGCAAAATATTTTTTATTTTTTTAAGATTTTTATTGTAAATTATTATAGATAAAAAAACAATTTTTTTTTTATTTATATCTTATAAGTATTTTTTAAAGTAAATGCAAATATTACTAAAATAAAAAATGATATTGCAAAAACTATAATTTCAAGAGTGTTAACAGGAATATTGAAATGGCGATAGGTCCCTGCTAAAAAATCTAATAGCGAATGCAAAATGATTATTAAAATTAAATATTTATATGTTCGTTTGATTAAACCGAACGCTATTAATCCAGCAGTGTATATATGGAATATTGAAGCAGCTGTGCGTTCAAAAATTCCTAAATATGATATTGAGGAAAAAGGAAGTTTATTGAATATTATAGTCACTGTTATTAGTGAAATTTCAGTTATAGTAAATCCCAACCCCACTAGCAATCCGAATTTAATAATTGTATTTTTAGAGTCGTATAATTTCATTAATAATAATATAACCGCGAATTTACCGAATGTTTGGCACACAGCAGCCATCGCGGCAAAATAAATATGATAATACCATTTAATATTTTTCATTTTTATTATTAATATCGGAATGCCATTAAAAATTTGTTGAAATCCAAAACCAATAAAACAAGCCAATATTCCATATGACATAACTATATAAATATCTTTTATATCTGCATTAAATTTTAAAAAAACAAAAGAAAAAACAATCAACGAAAAAAATATTGATAAAAAATACCAGATAAATACATTTGAATTTTGCTGCAAATATGAATAATTCAAAATAATAGTAATAAGAAATATCAATATTAATATTAATGTCATTGTTATAAACAAACATAGATTGGCTTTAGGATGGCAAAAATTAATAGTCCAGCCGAGACCAAATTTTTTAGGGACGACTAATCGTTCATCGTTTTTATTAGCATAAAATAAATTATACAACAAAAAATGATATTCTTTCATTTTATATTTAGCAAAATCAAACAGTATTTAAAGTCTAAATATAAAAATAATAGTATCGCGTTGCAAAAAGTCAAGACCAAACATTTAGGCATTTTTTATTTTTTGCGTGGAAAATATCTGGTTATCAAAAATAATGGGAGAAATTTTATAACATTCTATTTTTTAATTTTTAAAAAAACTTGTTTTTTAGAAAAATATAAATTATAATAAAAAGTTTAAATTTTATTAGGTTTAGAAAAAATGAAAAAATGTTTGGAGAGTAGAAGCGCTAATGACAAGAATTGTTTATTATAGATGTCTATTATTGTTTTTATTATTTTTTTTGTGGAATATAAATCAATCTTACGGCAAAAACGCTGTGGATTTGACTAAAATTGCAAAGGAATTAAAAGACAGCAAGAATACGCAATCTTTAAAAAAAACAGAAAAGACCGCAGAATTGATTTTAAAAAATATAGATAATATTGCAGATGAAAATATATTAAATCAAACCGCTGAAATATTTATAAAATTAAATAGATTTCAAGATGCGGAAAAACTATTAAAATATTCGCTGTCATTAAATCCGCTGAATAAAAAGACTGTCAAGCAATTATTAGACATAGAAATCAAGAAAAAAGAATATCCGAAAGCCCTTGATTTTTATTATAATTACAGCGAGACATTAGATTTAGAAGATAATTCTGTAATCAAAAGTTCATTAAAACAATCTATATTAGCAGACGCATTGAAAGAATTCAATAAATTTAATTTTGTTGACGCTGAACGATTGTTTAGCTATGTTAATAAATTAGATAAAACTGATACTATTGCCTTAACTAATTTAGGAAAAATATATTTAGGATTAGGCGAACTCGAAAAAGCATATATCAAACTATATATCGGTTTTAATTTAGGAGATTTGGATTATCAAGAAAATTTATTATTTGCGCGCTGCGCATATTATACCAAGAATCTCGCTGATAGTTTAAAAGCGCTCAAAAAAATTTTAAAGACCAAACCAGACGATTTAACTGCCGTAAAATTCAGCGCCGATATAATAATAGAAATTCAAAAATTAGACGAATTATTGAAGTTTTATGACGATTATTCTCATGTGATAAATTCAGATATAGAATTGCAAAAAAAGTTATTTAAAGTATTTACTGAAAATGGTCATTTATTAACAGCATTAAAATTAATTGAAAATCTAAAAAATTTGAAAAATGACGAATTGCGAGAAATAGCAAATATTTATTATGCTGTTGGTCAGGAGTCGACAGACAGCAAGGTATTAGAAATAGTCAATAAAATAAAAGCTACGCAGTTAGAAAATAATCAAAGCCGCGCTTTTAAATTAAAAATCGATACTGCGTTGTTTGAAAGAATACAGAGCGTTTATACGGATACTATTACTCCTGAAATGCTGACAGACAAATTTATCGGATTATTTTATTTTTCTAACGGCGAATTAGCAAAAAGCATCGAGCATCTTGAAAATTCAGACGATTCAAAAACTGTCGCTGATACGATTTCAAAAATTTATGCGAGTTTAGGCGATTATCAAAAAGCGAAATATTGGTTGGACATTTATGCAGAATCTAATTTAAAAGGAAAAAGCGGTTCAGAACAGCGTAAATTATATTTGCAAAGCGCTTATTTTTCTCAAAAGCTTCAACAAGATACAGCGGAATTAGAAAAAAATTTAAAACTAATTTTATCTTTTGCAGATGTAGAGTTGTCCGAATTATTACAAGTCATAAAATTTTATAAAGAGATAAATGATATAGACAAAGCGTTAGCGGTTTATGATAAAATCTTAAATTTAAAAAATATCGATAAAGAACAAAATATAAAATATTTATTAGAAGCCGCGAAATTAGCGTATGCTAATAATCATCAAAAAACAGAAGATTATTTGCTCGAAATATTAAAAAAATTGAGCGCTGACAGCCGCGAAAATTTTGAAGCGCAATATTTATTAGCGGAATTATATTACAATCAAAAGAAATTTGAAAAATCCGAAAAATATTTTGAAAACATTCGCGGTAGATACGGCGATATAAACAAAATCAATAATTATCTAATAGAGATATATAGAAATTACGCAATATCAGAATATCCGGAAAATATCGAGAGCGCAGCAAATTATTTTTCCAAGATAATAAAGATTGCGCCGGACGACGAGCACGCGTTATTTTATTTAGCGAAAATAAGTTATATAAAAAAAGAGTATCCTGAAGCGCTGTCATATTTAAAAAAGATTAGCGAAACAAGTAATTATCAACGCGAGAAAATGCGATTGGCCGCTGATATAGAATTTTTCTACGGCAATGTCAAAGATGCGTTTTCTAAATACGATGAATTAATAAAAAACGCTAATATTGATAATGACACTCAAATATTTTTTAATTATGTAGAATGTTCTGAAAAATTAGGAAAATCCGATATAGCGGCAAACTATCAAAAAATATTATATTCGAAATTCAAAGACAATAATATTGCGAAAAAATTAGCTGATTATTATTTGTCAATCAGCGATGACAAAAACGCTTTAATATATCTTGAAATATTAGAAAAATCCTTTCCAACAGATAAATCAATAAAAATGAAATTGATTGATATTTATATGGCGCAAGGGCTGTATGACAAAGCGGAAAAAAATATTAGCGCAGTATTGGCTAATGACAAAGATTATATGCAGGGCTATTTATATTTAGGCGAGATATACCTGAATAAAGGTCAGCAGGAAAAGGCGCTGCAATATTTTGCGCAGGGCTTGGAAAGCGGTTATAGTTCTGACAAACTTTTTAAATATGCCGCTGATTTATATTATCAGCGCGGGCTGCCGCAAATAGCGTATAAATATTATTTGAAAATATATAATGACAAAATAGCAGATACTGAATTTTTATTAAATTTCGCCGATGCTTGTATTGACATATCGAAATTTGAAATGGCTGAGAAATTATTATCTAACGAGAATTTACAAAAAACTAATTCTAAAAAATATCAAGAATTAACAAATAAATATTCATTAATCAAAGCGCGATTTTTATTTGATAACGGCAAATATGCGGAAGCGCTCGAATATTTTTTAAAATTGCAAGAAGATACAGATGTAATTTATCATAAGGCATTATGTTATTTTAATAATTCTGATTATAATAATGCAATAGCAGAATTTAATAAAATCAGAGATTATCAAAACAGCAGAAAACTTTTAGGGACCGCTTATTACCGCCTCGGCAATATTATTAAAACATTAGAAAATTTAACTGACAGCGATTCAGACTCTATAAAAATTTTATTTTCGCTATTAGATTATTTAGCGTCAGACACTGATAGAATAAAGATTGCGAAAAAATATCAGGACTATTTTTCTGATGAAATATCCGCTAATTTTCAACTTGCGCGGATATACGAACGGAATAATAATTTAACGCAGGCATTAGAGCATTATCTAAAATTTTATAATCGTAAAATTTCAGAAAGCCCGCTAAAACAGATAATTAATACCGCATATAAAATTGCAGAGATATATTATAAATTAGAAGAATATGAAAAATCCGCTAAATTTTTTGAAATATGCGCAAATGAAAATTATCGCTTGCAAGACAGTTTATATTTTGCGGGCGACTGCTTTGCAAGGTTGAAAAATTTAGAAAAGACCGAATATTATTTCAGCAGATTATCAGATAAAAAAATAGTAGCAAAACAATTAACTGAAATATACGCAAAAAAATTATTAAATTTATATGACAATAATCAAGCGGCAGAAATATACAAAAAACTAATAGAATTGAATCCTGAAAATTATAGTTATAAATATGAATTAGCGATGATTTTGTTTTATCAACAGAAATACGATGAAGCAAATGAATTATATGAAAAAGTAATGATGTATTATCCGGATTATAAGGAAATATCAGATTTCTTTTTATTGTCATTACTGCGTTCTGAAAAATTTGAGAAATTAAACGGCTATTTAGAAAAATTAGAAAGCGGAAAATTAAACGGCCGAGATTTGATTTTTTACGCTTCTGATTATTTTTTTAAAACTAAAAATTACGGTAAAGCGCTTGAATATCTCAACAAAGCCAAGATGTTCGCAGAAACCGCTGAAATATACAAAAAGTTAGCGGAAGTAAATTTGCATTTAGCGCAGATTAATTTAGCGCTGCAATATTATGAAAGATATTTAACGCTTAATAAAACCGAAGATTTGGAAATTATTGAAAAATTAGCTGATTTGTATTTAGAAAACGGCAAAATAGTAGAAGCATATAACTACTATTCCAAAATTCAATTGAATTTATTAAAGACTCGAAATATCGAAAAATTAAAGAAATTCGCAGATATTTGCAAAGAACTGCGCAAACCGGAATATTATTCGCTAATAGAGAAAATTTTTGAATTAGACAATAGTCAAATACAATATGTTTTAGAATTATTAGATTACCACAAAAAATCAGCAGATAATCAAAAAAGATATTTGGATATTTTAGCGAAAGATGATATTATCAAAAATCACAACCAAATATTATCCGACTATTTTTCAAAGAACGAATTTTTGCATAAAGACACATTAAAAAGCTATTTGCAAATAGCTCGGGCATTAGGTTTAGAAAATAAATATTTCGAGATATTAGAAAAATCGTATTTACAAAATAAAACATTAGAAAATAATTATATTATTGAACTTACAGAATACAATTTTAACGCAAAAAAATTCAGTCAAACAATTAATATATTGATGAACGCGGTAAAGCAAAATTCATTTAAACGGTCAGATGAATTAGACAAGATAAATTATATATTGGCGGTATCTTATTTTGAATTGAAGAGATTCGATGACGCGTTAAGACATTTGAAATTAATCAAAGATACGATAAAATACGATGTAAAATTTTACAGAGCGTTTGCCGCTTATTATTTAAAGGATTATACAGCGTCGCTTGAAATGCTGGCGAAATTAGACGCAAACGACAGCCGCGTAAAAAATGCGTTAATAGACATTTATTCAACGATTGGGGACGAATCTTTTAAAGCGCAGCGTTATAATCAGGCGTTAGAAAATTATTTGAGATTATCGACATTAGAACAAAAATCATCATTAAATAAAAAAATCGGCGATTGCTATTATTATCTCAAACGCTATTCAAACGCGGTAGAATATTATTCTAAAGCTGACGAACAAGAATTTAATAGCGAAAGCGAAATTACGAAATTTGCGGAATCTTTGTATAATATCGAAGATTATAAAAAAGCGTATTCTTATTATTTGAAATTATGCGAAATAACGAAAAACGCTGATATTTTAAAACGCTCGATAAAATTAGCGCAGCAGACGCGAGATACTCAAAATCTCGAAAAATTATATTTGAGGTTATTAGAAATAGAAGAAAATGAAAACGCTTTATATGCTTTGTATGAGATTTACTTGCAAAACGGCAATCTATCAAAAGCTCTTGATTTTTTGAAGAAATACGCAAATATCAATAAAAATCAAACTGCGATATTGAAGATTGCCGAGTTAGAAGAAAATTTAGGGAACTATGAAAATGCGATAGCGCGGCTCGAACAATTGCCTGATGATGTTTTAAATGATAAATATAAAAAAATTGGCAGATTATTTATAAAATCTAAAAATATAAATCAGGCGCTGATAAATTTTCAAAGACATTTAAAGAAAAATTCTAATGATATTGAAGTTATAGCGCAGCTCGGCGAAATTTATTTTGATAATTCCGATTATATTAATTTTATCGAGCAATTCAATAAATTAGAAAAATTAGGAAAATTGAATTTATTAAAAGAATTAAATAAAAAAATATTTATCGCTTTTTATAACGCGGCAGATTTGCAAAATAATATTATTCAAAAAATCGACTATTATGAAAGAGTATTTAATGTTTATTCTACTGACAAAACAGAAATCGCAAAAATTGAAAATTATAAAAATATCTTAACAAATGTAAGTCAGATATTAGGAAATTATTATTATAATACAGCAACTCGTGAGAAATCGTATAATTTTTTATTTTGGCATTATAAATTTACGAATAATTTAGATTATGCTGATAAGTTGATTATATTGCTTTCGGAAAGAAACGAGTATCAGCGAATAATAGAAGTATTTGAAAAATTAACAAATAAAAATTTAGCGAATAATTTATTAAAAATTATTGCGACAGCATATTTAAAAACAAGTTATTATCAGAAATGTTATGAGACCTTGAAAAAAACAATATTTGACGAAGATGTATTATTAATGTATGTAGAATGCTTGAATAATTTATCGATAGACGAAACTGAAAAAATTAATTTAATCGGAAAATTGACTAATGAATTATTAAAAACTGAAACGACAAAGAAAATATCTCGCGCGGTTATTGAAGAAGCCGCGCTAAAAATATTGAAAGCGTTAAATAATTCAAATGACAATATTTATATAGAATACGCGGACAGATTTATAAATAATAATTTTGAAATCGCAGATTATGAAAGATTAGTATCAGCGTATTTTAACACAGGAAATTATGCGAAAAGTTTAAAATTATTAGATTCTCAAAAACTCAAAAATGACCAAAAAGACAAATTTATTTTATTAAAAGCGAAGTGTCTGTATAGATTAGGAGAATATGAAAAATTAGCGGAGATGAATATCAAAGCGAGCGGCAGCGAGCCGGAGATTGTAAATATTATAAATCACACATATACGATACTTGCTAAAAAAGCGTATAGCGACGGCAAATACGACACAGCGCTAAAATATTTGAATTTATTAGAAGCAAAAGACGCCGAATTAAAGAAAATCGAATTTCAGAGTTTGTATAATAAAGGCGAATATGCCGAAGCATTAAAAAATTTTGAAAAGCAAGGGTTAGTAGTAGATAGCAATTATATAAATGCGGTATTCAATTTATATTTTAAAAATGGGCTGATTGCCGATGCCGCGAAATTATCAGTTAATATCGCGGACAATTTTGAAAATTTATTAATAAAATATGAAATCAGCAGAATAATCGGCAACAAACAAAACGAATATGAAATATTGAAAAAACTATTGAGCATAGATAATTCTAAAAAATATTACACATATAAATTTTTAGAAGCTGCATTAGAACTCGGCAGATTCGACGAAGTAATAAATTCGTCTAAAAATTTGAAGTTTGAAGTATATGACCGCGATATTGAAATGCGAATAAGAGTATTGACAGGCATAGCGGAAGTGAAGAAATCCAATTATTTTGAAGGTTATAAAATATTAGCAGAATCTCGTATAAAGCCGTATTTATCAAAAGATGCGTATTATTATTTAGCTGTGGCGTCATACGAATCCGGTAAATTTCAAGACGCATGGCAAGCGCTTACACGAATAGAATCAGAAGCGCGCAACACCGAAGAAATACGAAAATTAAAAAGAAATATTTATGAAAAGTTAGGAGATTTATACAGCATTGCAAATGAAAATATTAAGGCGATAGAAAACTATCGCGGAGCATTGCAATATTCGGAAAACGACACAAATATAATTTTGAAAATAGCGAGCGCTTATTATTCTTTGAAAGATTATAAAAATGTAATTGATATTTACACAAAATTAAAGCGCGAAGAAATAATGGATTCTTTTGAATACAGTCGGCAGTTAGGCTGGGCTTATTATTATACAGGTCAAGAGAAAGAAGCCGCGGAATATTTAGCGAATGCTGCGCTGAAATCAAACGACAATAATTTTATATTGCAGATTGCGCAGTTAAGCGAAAAATATTTAGATACTAATAAAAGTATTGAATTGTATGTATTAGCGCGAAATTTAGTTAAAAACAATGATTTGAATTATAAATTAGCGGAATTATTTTTAAAAAATAACGATTTAGTAAACGCTGCAAATCAATATTCAATTTATTTGTCAACAAACCCAAAAAATATTGAAGTTTTAGAAAAATGCGCAGATTTATATTTTCAATTATCGTATGTTAATGACGCGATAAAATTATATAATCAACTAATATCATTAGACAAAAACAAAATAAAAGCATATCAGCGGCTCGGAGATTTGTATCTTCGGCTTAATGATTTCAAAAATGCCGCGGCGAATTATGAGAAATATATAATGTCAAATAAAAGCGATAATCAAGCGATTCTGACTCTTGCGCGATTATTATTTAAAATTGAAGATTATAAAAAAACAATAGACACTTATAAAATGCTTAATTTTGAGATTTTGCCAGCTGACGATAAAAAAACATTGGGATTAGCGTATTTTAGATTGGCGTTAGCAACTATTGACAAAAAGCAAGCGGGCTATTATTTCAAAGAAGCGTTTGAAATAATGAAAAACGAAGAATATGCGCTTGAATACATTCAGCAATTGTCATTAAAATCAGCTGAATATTATTTTGATGTAGATTTATTTGACAGTGCGATATTATCAGCGAAAAAATATTTGCAGTTTAATAAAACAAATTTTGAAATTTATTATTTATTGGCTAAATCATTTGATAATTTGAAAAAAATAGACAGCGCTGTTGTTTATTATTATTTATGTTCGCTATTGGATAATACTCGAAATGATGTAAATAAAAGATTAGGACTTTTATTAGAAAATAAAGATCCGTTATTAGCCGCGCATTATTTTGAAAAGTATTTGCAAGCGATAAATAATAATGACGCTGAAATATATTTAAAAACCGCTAATTTACTATTCGCAAGTAAAAATTACGAAAAAGCGTATAATTATTATTCTCGGCTTGATTTGACTAAAAACAAAGAATATTTTGATAATATAATTGAATGTTTAATAAAATTGGATAATAAATCCGCTGCGGTAGAATATATTTTAAAAAAATATAAATCCGATAATAAGATAAAATTAGAAGATTTGGAATATGCGCTAAAATATTATTTTGAAAATCAGAATTATGTTGAAATAAAAAGATTAGTGGATACTTTACCAGAAATTTATAAAAAGCAATTAACAGAATTAAATTTTATAGTAGGTTATACATATTGGCTGTCAAAAGAATTGACTAATGCTGCTGAATATTTTTTAGAATTTGAAAGAAAAACAGCGGATATTAAAAATTTTGCAGATTATGCGTATTATTTAGCAGAAATTTATTTTAGCAAAAACGATTTAAAAAAAGCTGGCGAGTATTACGAAAAGTTTTTTAAATATCATACTAATGAAAAAGCACTGAATAACAGATTATCAGAAAAAAATATTATTGATATAAGATTAAAATTTGTGAAGATACTTTTAGAGTTAGGCGACAGCAAAAATATCGAGCAATATATTCAGCAGATAATAGATAAAATCGAGTTAGTAGAAGAAAAATCGAAACGCGATGCTTATTTAATAATCGGCGAATATTTTTTAAATAACAACAATCTTAATAAAGCGGAAGAATATTTTAGTTTAGCCAAGAAAAGCGGCGCTAATGTAATTGTGCCTTATACATTGCTGGGGCTGAAATATTACGAAATTAAGAATTTTGAAAAATCGCAAAATTTTCTTAATGAAGCTGCTGGTATTTCTGACGATCCGCGCGTGTATCAAATTTTAGGAGACATTGCGATTAGCAAAAATGATACTGCGTCAGCAGAAAGAAATTATTTATATTTGTATTCAAAAGCGCCGTCAGAAGAAAACGCTTTAATATTAGCGCGGTTATATCGAAAGAGCAACAACAACATAAAAGCCATAGAATACTATAAATTTGCTTTGAATTACAATCCTAAAAATTCCGAATGTCTCAAATATTTAGGCGATGCTTATTTTGATTTAAAAAATTATGAATTAGCAGATAGATATTTATCTGTATTATTTAATCTTGACCAAAACAAAGAGACGATATTATCAAAATTAGCGAAATCTAATTTTGAATTAGGAAATTTTGAAAAATGCGCGGAATATTCAGGAAAATTGAACAATTTGCGCGCTGAGCAGATGTATGAATACGGATATTCGCTCTACAAAATTCGGAAAAAAATCGAAGCGCTGAAAATATTCGATGATTTATTGCAAAAAGGCATATCAGCGAATTTAAAATTTCAAGTTTTACGATTAGCCGCTGATTTATATAATGAATTAAATTCCAAAATAGATGCGCGATTAATTGGCTATTATGAAGAAATGATTAAGATTCATAATGACGGGACATATAAAATCGAAGATGCTAATTATTTTGATAAAATTGTTCAGCAAATCGCGAAATTTTATTTTTCAATAACTGATTATGCAAAATCATATTTATATTATTCTCAAATCAAGAAGCAGAGTTCATTAGACAATGAAAATTATTTTAATTTTGCGATTTCAGCGTTTCACTTAAAAAAATATTCTGAAGCGCTGCAATTATTTAATTCTATGAGCGTAAAAACGAAATTGCCAGCGAATAATTATAAATACACGGTTGTCTCTTATTATTACCTTAATAATTTTGATAATGCTTATGCTGATTTAAAAAAATATTTTGACGCGGGCTTGACTGCCGCGCCGGATATTGAAAATTTCAATAAAATAGCAGGCAAAATACTTTATTATAAAAATGATTATAATAAAGCCGCTGAATTTTTAAATAGAATTTACGCTACAAATAAAAACGATACTGAAATTTTGAATTTATTGGGATATATTGATTTAAATAATGGCAAAAAGACCGATGCTCTGCAAAAATTTGAAAATTCATTAAATATCAATAATAATCAATGGGAAATTTTGATGACAGCCGGTGATTTAAATTATGAAATCAATAGATTTGATAATGCTGCGAGATATTATACTAAACTTCAAGATTTAAAAACATTAGATACTTCTAAATCTGACATTCAAAAAAAATTAAATGATAGAATATTGAAATTAGCGAATATTTATTATACAAAGGGCTTATTTAGAAAAAGTTATGAGATACTTTCAGCATACAATCAAAAGTATCAAAATCTCGAAGATTTTCGGATATATTATAATTCAGCGCTTGCGGCAATGAAAGTTGGAAAATTTGATGAAGCTGACAAATTATTTGAGAAATCTGAAAAATTTAATATTAAAAATTCAACATATTATCAGCAATATGGCTTATTATCATATAAATTAAAAAAATATGACAGAGCGTTATTGAATGTTCAAAAAGCTGTAAATTTAGAGCCAACTAATATTGATTATATGATATTATTAGCGGAAATTTATGAAACCGGCGGTAATATCAAAGAGACTGTAAAAATTTACGAACGAATTTATACATTAAAAAATAATGATTTAAAAATAATTAATAAGTTAGCGGATTTGTATTATGATTCTAATAATCATCAAAAAGCATACGAACTTTATTTATTATCAATCAAATTAGACCCGACATCAGATTATGCGAGCAAAGCTGCGCAGCGTTTAAATGAATTAAAGAAAAATTTAAATTAAATATAAAGGAGTGAAATTTTATGAATACCGGAAACCAATTTTTAAGGTATTTAGTAGTTTTGATTTTTTTAGGAATTTTATTTATTTTATTTAAACCGTTTGCTATAATACAGCCTGGCTATCGCGGAATAGTGCTGCAATTAGGCTCGATTAAGAGAGTAGCTGGCGAAGGCATAACTTTTATAGTGCCGATGATACAGAATGTAATACATTTTGATATACGAATAAAAAAATTAGAGACGCGCGCCAGCGCAGCGAGTAAAGATTTGCAAACAGTAGAAAGCGTGATAGCGGTAAATTATCATGTTACTGAAAATGTTGTGAGCGATATATATAAAAAAGTAGGCGTGAATTATTCTGAAACTTTAATATCGCCGGCAGTGCAAGAATGCGTTAAAGCTATAACCGCAAAATATACAGCGGAAGAACTTATCACAAAAAGACGGCAAGTAAGCGATGAAATTTCAGAATTATTGACGAGCAGATTAAAAATTTACGGAATAATTATAGATGCATTCAGTGTAGTAAATTTTGATTTCAGTCAGAAATTCAATGCGGCAGTAGAAGAAAAGTTAGCGGCGGAGCAGCAGGCATTAAAAGCGCAGCGTGATTTAGAGCGCATCAAAATTGAAGCGGAGCAAAAAGTAGCACAAGCGCAAGCGGAAGCAGAAGCGTTAAGAATACAAAGGCAGCAGGTTACAAACGAACTTTTAAGATTGCGCGAAATAGAAGTGCAGATGAAAGCTGTAGAAAAATGGAACGGGATATTGCCGACAGTGACAGGCAATGCTATGCCATTTATACAATTACCGCGTCAATAATTTTTTTTGGAAGCAACTAAAATGGAAAAAAAAAAATTACTTTTTTTATTTTTAATGATAAGTGTATTGTGTTTGTTTTCTTGCGTTTCTATTAATAATTCAGAATTACCTCAAAAAAAAATTTTTGATTTTAATTATGTATATAAAGCGCCAATAAATGTCGAAGCTAGCGGCGATTTAGAAATTACTAATTATTATCGCGATGATTTTGACTATGTAAATATAATTGGAAAAACAAAACCAAATATTATTATAAAAATTAATGAAGATACTTTTAAAGCAAATCAAAACGGATATTTTAAAGAACGGATAAATATTCAGCCAAAAAAATCGATAATCATAAGAGGATTAACTGAAAATAATATTGAAATAGGCAGGGCAAAAATAGAAGATTATGATGCGCCTAATCAGCCAGACGGGTTGGATATTGTGTCAGTAGCAGAAAATCGTATTGAAATACGCTGGAACGAAAATCGCGAAGAAGATTTATACGGCTATAATATTTATATTTCAACAAAAGATGGCGGCTGGCAGCGCGTTAATCGCGCAGATGAAATAATAACAAAAACCGAATATACGATTTCACGGTTAAAAACAGGGACGCTTTATAAAATACGAGTTACTGCTTATGATAAATTGCGTAATGAAAGTCAGCCGTCTGACGAAAAAACTGTTACTACTCTCGGGGAAGCCGCAAACTGCTGTAATCATTAAAAATATGGTAATGCCAAATCAAAAAGGGTATAAATATTATCGTAAAAAGATAAATGCCAAATTAAAAAGATTAAGATGGTTTATATTTTCAAAAAGTTATTATAAACCGAGTTCAATATTTAGTATAATTTGGTTTTTATTTGATATTTTGAAAATATTGTTTTTCGTTTGGTTGATTGTGATTATATTTTATAAGATTTTACTTCCAAAGTGAAAAAATATATTGTTTTTTTAAAAAAAATTATATAAAATTTCATCAATGTATTTATATATGCAAGGAGTTTTTTTATGATAATTTCAATAAAAAAGCGCATGATTTTATATTTTATATTAGCGTCATTACTGCCGCTATTAATAATGACATTTTTAAGTATTAATTCATTTCAAACTTCTAAACAGCGCGATATATTAAAGAATTATTATGATATTCAAAATGCTTTTTTAGACAATATTCAGCAAACATTATTTATAAATATGCAGAATTTAAAGACCTGGTCATCTTTATCTGTAATGGAAGAAGTAATGGCAGATGATATAGAAGGAAATATAAGCAAGATGCTTGAAAAATTCAAAAACAACTACAAAATATTTTTAGATATTGTTGTTGTGAACAATAAGGATAGAATAGTAGCGTCTTCTAATAATAAATTATTAATGCAGATGATTAGCAATGAGCCGGGCTATGCTAATGCCCAAAAAAGCGGTTTTGTATTGCAGGATATTTATATAAGCGCGCTTTTTAACGCACCAACTATTACAATGTATGTGCCTATAATATCCGCTAATAAGACCATCGGATTTATTGTCGGAGCAATTGATTGCAATGAATTATTATTTACGCCGAATAATAAAATTAGTTTAATAGCAGACGCTGAAAAAGGTCAAACTGAAAACGCATATTTAGAATTATTTAATTCTTCAAACAAATTAATTTCAGCGCCGGAATTTTTATTAAAAGATTCGATGTTTAAAGTGGAAAATACAGATGCTAAAATACTTGAAAATTTAAAAAACAGCGATCGCGGTTATTTAACAAGCGGTGGAAAAATGTTGGTATTCACAAAATTACGCAATTATAAAATAGGCGAACAGGAATTGCCGAATCTCAATTGGTATGCTATTGTAGCGATAGACGAATCAATAGCGTTCGCTGATATAAACAAAATGAAATTAATGAATTATTTATTTTTATTAATTATTGGCGTTATAGTAGCGCTGCTCTCGTTATTTATCTCTACGCGTTTTACAAAACCGATAATCAAAATGGCGGAAATCGGCGAAGAATTAGCAAAAGGCAATTTGCAGATAAAAAAAATAGAAGTGAATTATATGGATGAAATCGGCAAACTTCGCGCAGCTTTTAATAATTTAGTAGAAAGTCAGAAAAAATTAGTAGAGCAAGCGATAATTATATCAAACGATGATTTGACTAATATTGCGCTTGATAATAAAATAGAAGGCGATTTAGGTGCGGCATTCACTAAAATGACAGAAAAATTACGGAATTTAGCAAAGCAATCGCGAATAATAGCGAATGACGATTTATATAACGAGCAATTGTCAATATCTGGTGAGGGCACACTCGGCAAAGCGTTTTCAGATGTTATTAAAAAATTACGGAACTTAACTGAACAAGCGAATTTAATAGCCACAGACGATTTATATAATGAAAAATTATCAACATCTGGCGAAGGCACGCTCGGCAAAGCGTTTGCGCAGATGACAATAAAATTACGCAATTTTGCAGAACTTGCGAAATTAATAGCAGAAGGTAAATTAAGCAGCGATAAATTACGAGTAGATTCGCGCGGAGTATTGAGCGATGCATTTTCTGAAATGATTAGCAGTTTGAAAAAACTTTCAGCGCAAGCAGGAGCAATAGCGCGCGGCGAATTAAATCATCCTATTTTATTAGAAACAGTAAAAGGAGAATTAGGCGATAACTTTAAAATTATGACTGATAATTTAAAAAAGCTTATCGCAGACTTGGAAAATATAATAAACGAAGTAAAAAATGTCGCTGGAATTATTGATAATGTAACAATAGCGATAAATGAAACTTCCAATGAATTTATTAAACAGAGTAAAGAACAAGAAATGCTTACGCATGATACTGATACGGCATTAACAGAATTTTCGTCGTCAGTTCAAGAAATTTCTCATAACTGTGAAAAAAGCAGAGAAATCAGCCACAACACAATTGACGCTGTTAAATACGGCTTGAATATAATCAATCAAGTTACGCGCGAAATGGAAAATATAAACGAAAGTATAAAATCAACATCGCATAAATTAGACGAATTAAATGAAAGCAGCAGAAAAATTAGTAATATCGTAGATATAATTACAGGAATAAGCGAAAAAACCTCGTTGCTAGCGCTGAATGCTGCAATAGAAGCAGCGCGCGCAGGCGAATCAGGTCGCGGATTTGCGGTAGTTGCAGATGAAGTTAATAAATTAGCTGAACAGACGAATAAATCAGTTAAAGAAATTTCGCTGTTAGTTGATACGATAAAGACTCAAACTTCAATGTCAGTTGATTCAATGAATAATGGCCGCACATTAATTGCTAATGGCGTGCAATTAGTAGAAAAAGCGTCAGATTCATTTTCTAAAATTCATCAAGCGATAGAAGATACGAACAATTCAGTTATTGAAATTTCTGATGCAGTTAAAGAACAAACAAATGTTATTGACAGCATAGTAGCGACAACTGACAAATTAAAAAATATTTCAAAACAAATATCAATAAAGAGCGAGGAACTGAAATCAAAAGGCGAATTGTTAAAAGAAAATTCGCATACATTGCAAAAAATATTAAAAACAAAATGATATTAAAAAAATTGCGAATAGCGTTGTCTAAATAAATGAATTAGCGTAGCGGAAAACAAGTTTAACTACAAAATAAAAATACTGATATAGAAAATTACCAGTGTAAAAACATTTTTTTGTATTTTAGCAGTTTTTATTTAGACGATTAAAATTCAATAAATTTTTGTAATAAATAAATTAAATAACTCGAAATTATCGAAAACAACTAATGTTGAAAATTCTAAATCTAAATGCTTATTATTCTAATCTTCGCGTTTTAACAAATGTATCGCTGCATATAGATGCCGGTGAAATAGTAACTATATTAGGCGCTAATGGCGCTGGAAAAACTACGCTTATTAATTCTATAATGAATGTTGTCTCATCAAAAACCGGCGAAATATATTTTAATGATTTGAATATTATAAACAAAAATGTTTATGAAATTGTAAAATTAGGAATTACTCAGGTGCCGGAAGGCAGACAAGTATTTCCAAATTTAACTGTGTGTGATAATTTACTGCTTGGCGCATATATTAGATATTCTAAAAAAACCAAAAAAATAATATTTGACGATTTAAATAAAATTTTTGAAATTTTTCCAATATTAGAACAGCGTCAGAAAGAATATGCCGGCTATTTATCAGGAGGCGAACAGCAGATGCTGGCTATTGCTAGAGCGCTGATGTCAAAACCGAAATTGCTGTTATTAGATGAGCCGTCAACAGGTTTAGCTCCGAAAATTACAATACAAATTTTTGAGATAATCAAAAAATTAGCGGAGAGCGGTATTACAATTTTATTAGTGGAACAAAACGCTAATATTGCATTGAAATATGCGCAGCGTGGATATATACTTGAAAATGGCAGCGTAATTTTACAGGGCTTTACTGATGATTTGATTGATAATAATGAAGTGCGCCGCGCATATTTAGGCAGCGATAAAACTAAAAAATGGGAGCGTTAGAATTATGATATTAAATCCTAAATTGGAGACAATGTCAGAAAATTCATTAAGACAATTGCAATTAGAAAGATTGCAAGCGATACTAAACAGAGTTTATTATAATGTTGAATATTATAAAACTAAATTTGATGAAATAAAGTTTTTACCGGAACATTTAAAAACGTTAAATGATTTAAAAAAATTGCCGTTCACTACAAAAGAGGATTTAAAAGCCGCGTATCCTTATAAAATGTTTGCAGTGCCGCTGCGCGATATTGTGCAATTGCATACTTCTACTGGCTCGACAGGTAAGCCGTTAGTAGTCGGTTATACAAGAAATGATTTGAAACATTGGGCTGAACTTAATGCTCGCGGATTAGCGGCAGTAGGTGTAACGCAAGACGATATGATACAAATAGCGTATCATTACGGAATGACAACCGGCGGCTTGGGTTTTCATTTAGGCGCTAATAAATTAGGCGCTTCAATTATTCCAGCTTCAACAGGCAACTCTAAAAAACAAATTGATATAATGATAGATTATAAAACAACAGTTTTAGCGTGTGCGCCATCTTATGCTGTCTATTTAGCGGAATTGATTGAAAATATGAATATAGATTTGAAAAATTTATATTTGAGAATAGGAATTTTTGGTTCAGAACCGTGGTCTGAAAAAATGCGCGAGACAATAGAAAACAAATTAAAAATTAAAGCGTATGATGTTTATGGTTTGACAGAAATTATCGGACCCGGCGTGGCTTTTGAATGCCCAGAGAAAAACGGATTGCATATAAATGAAGACTATTTTCTTGTAGAATTAATCAATCCTAATACATTACAGCCGGCAAAAGAAGGAGAAGCTGGCGAACTGGTATTTACTACATTATTAAAAGAAGGGTATCCGCTGATACGCTATCGCACTGGAGATATCGCTTTTCTCCAAAAAGAAAAATGTAGATGCGGTCGGATATTCGCGAAAATAAGCAGAATTTACGGACGCAGCGATGATATGATAATTGTTAAAGGAGTAAAATTATTTCCGTCGCAAATAGAAAAAATTTTATTTACAGAAGAGAATCTCGCGCCGCATTATCAAATAGTAATAAAACGCGAAAAAAATGCGCTTGACGAATTAGAAATAAAAGTAGAAGTGTTAGAAGAAGTATTCACAGACGATGTTGCAGGCTTGACAAAATTGAAAGATAGATTAGAAAAAAAATTGATAAGCGAATTGAGCTTGCAATGCAAAGTTTCATTAGTCGAATATAATTCAATTATCAGAACAGACGGCAAAACCAAAAAAGTAATTGATTTAAGAGAGTTATAATTTTTTTTTTATAAAACTTTGCTTGTTATTGATTTTTATTTTGAAATTATTAGAATAACCCAAATAAAAAATTTAGGAGGAAAAATAATTATGATATTTCCAGAAGAATTGAAATATTCAAAAGAACACGAGTGGGCAAAATTAACAGATAATCATATAATTGTCGGAATTACTGATTTTGCTCAAAGCGAATTAGGCGATATCGTATATGTAGAATTGCCAAATATCGGCGCACAAGTTTTTGCTAATGAAAAATTCGGAGAAGTAGAATCAGTCAAATCAGTATCAAATCTTTATTCGCCTGTAAATGGTAAAATAATCGAAGTGAATGATGCGTTATCAGACAGTCCGCAATTAGTAAATGAAGCGCCTTATACTGACGGCTGGATGATAAAAGTCAAACCTGATGCAGACAGCGGTTTTGATAAATTATTGACTGCTGACGAATACAAAAAACTAATCGGACAATAATTTTCTAATATGCGGTTTGAATACGGAAATTTTATCTGGTTTATTTTATTAACGCCTTTAATTTTTTTTATTAGCGTATTTTATTATTTAAAATTTCAAAAAGCCGTAAAAAGATTTTTTAATAATAGCAGCCAACTAAATTTTAGAGTTATAAATCAAATTTCATTTGCGAAAATTATAATTAAACATATTTTGATATTATTAGTTTTTTTGTTTTTGATATTGGCTGTGTTGCGTCCGCAATTCGGTTTGAATTTTCAAAAAGTTAAACAACGCGGAATAGATATTGTCTTTTTGATAGATATATCTAATAGTATGTTAACTACCGATATAAAACCGAATAGATTAATGCGCTCAAAAATTGAAATAAAACGAAGTATTGAAAAATTTATTAAAAGCGATAGAATAGCAATTGTGCCATTTGCAGGCGAAGCATATATTCAATGTCCGCTGACATTTGATTATTCTGCGGTGTTTATGCTGCTTGATTCATTGTCTCCGTCTGCAATATCTACGCAGGGCACAAATATTGGCACCGCTATTGAAAAAGCCTTAACATTATTTAACAATCAAAGTGCTACAAATAAAACTATTATTTTAATTACAGACGGTGAAGACCACAATCCTGAAACAATAAAATATATTGACGAACTAATTGATAAAAATATTAAAATTTATGCAATAGGCATAGGGTCAATTGAAGGAGCGCCTATTACTCTATCGACTGGTGAATTTATCAAAGACCAGAGTGGCAATATTGTAACCTCGCGGTTAAATGAAGAACTATTGCAGACATTGGCATTAAAGACAGGCGGCGCTTATTTTAGATTGAATCCCGGCAGTAATGAAAAAGAATTAACGTTGATATTCAATGAAATTATGAGATTAGAAAAAAAAGAAATTGAAAATTTTCAAATTGCTGTTTATGAAGAGCGCTATGCTATTTTTGCGCTGATTGCTTTTATATTATTAGTAATCGAAACTTTAATTTCATCGCAAAAAAACGCATTAAAATTTTTTAAAACTAAATTTTTATTGAAAAAATTAGAACAATGAATTTTGGTAAATTATTTCTGATTATTTTTTTAGCGCCTTTTTTTTTGCAATTTTCTGTGATTGACAAAGAATATAATTTCAATAAAAAAGGTATTGAATATTATAAAAAAAAAGATTTTAACAGTGCCGCCAAACAATTTGAAAATGCGGAATTGCTTAATCCGCAAAGCCCGCTTAATAAATTCAATAAATCTACTGCTTTGGCAAAACAGCAAAATTACGATGAAGCGCTGCGATATTTAGAAAAAACTATAAATAACGAAAGAACTGATAAAACTCTAAAATCCGAAGCGCATTATAATATGGGTAATATTTTAGTAGAGCAGCAGAAATATTCAGATGCAATAGAACATTACAAAAATGCTTTGAAAATTAATCCTAATCATCTAAATGCAAAATACAATCTTACCTATGCTTTAAATATGCTGCAGCAGCAACAACAACAGCAGCAGAACCAAAAAGATAAAAATGATAAATCTAATGAAAACGACAAAAAAAAAGACAACCAGCAAAAAAATAAAAATGATAATGAAAAAAACAAACAAGATCAAAAACAGCAAAAAAATAATTTTGATAAAGAGCAGGCTGAACAACTGTTAAATTCAATAATAAATTCTAATAAAATGAATGAACCGCAAAAATCCGAAAAAGTAATTTTAAAGGGATATCAAGATAAACCATGGTAGGCATTAATATCAAAGCAGATGCAGTCCCTTTAAAAAGAACTTGTTATGTAATTGTTCATCCTGACGATTTCGCTTTTTCATTAAGCAAAAAAATCAGTGATATCGACAACTTCAAAAAAAAATTATTACAAAAGATTTCTGATTTATACAATCAGGGCGTTAAAATAATAGTGTTGAATTTAAATGAAGGTATGGAATTGCCGGATTTTTTTTATGGTTATGAAAATATGATTTATCTAATTCCTAATTTTCATCAGCAAAATGTATCTCAACAAGTATTGGCATTAAAAAAACTTTTATTTTTACAATTAAAAACAATGAAAAAAATCATAATGGCAGGCGGTTGGGAATATGCTTGTTTTAAACACACTCTGAATAATTTAATAGCGCAAGAACATAGAATAAAAATAATTTCTAAAGTCCGCGAGCCGTTTGAAACAATAATAACATATCACAGACTTTCAAAAAAATTTATCATCGAAATTGATTACGAATTTGTGTTTTGAAAATTTTAGTGACAATTTTTGATAAATGCCTCAATTTTTTACTATTCGCTGCTTTTAATTTTTAATTTTTTGTTTTGTTAAAAATATTGGAACTTTTGGGCAGAGCGTTCTGCATAAAACAAAAATATTTTTAAATTGAATTTTTAGAAAAATAAAATAGAATATTGCTAAACTAAAAATTTGATATGGGGTTTTTTTTATTATGAAAAAATTATTAATAACAGGCGGCGCTGGATTTATTGGCGCAAACTGTGCGAAATATTTTTATAATCAAAGTTATGATATTACAATAATTGATAATTTATCAAGAAACGGCGCTGCTCTAAATATTAACTGGCTAAAAAATGAAAAGATAAAATTTAATTTTTATAAATTGGATATTACTAATAAAAATAAAATTGACGAGCTTATAAAAAACGGGCAGTTTGATGTTATTTTGCATTTAGCTGCGCAAGTGGCAGTGACCACATCAATAATTAATCCGCGCTGCGATTTTGAGACTAATGCGCTCGGCACTCTTAATTTATTAGAAGCGCTGCGTAAACACAGCGCGCATACTATTCTTTTATATTCATCTACAAATAAGGTTTATGGAAAATTAGAAAACTTAAAAATTTCCGAAAGAAATAATAAATATGAATTACATAAAAATATTTTAGGCGTTAGCGAAGACCAGCCGTTAAGTTTTTATTCGCCATACGGCTGTTCAAAAGGTGCAGCTGATCAATATTGTTTAGATTATGCGCGGATATATAATTTAAAAACAATTGTATTTCGTCAATCGTGTATTTACGGTATTAGACAATTCGGCATTGAAGATCAGGGCTGGGTCGCATGGTTATTAATCGCTCATTTATTAGGAAAACAAATAAATATTTATGGTAATGGCAAACAAGTGCGCGATTTATTGTATATTGACGATTTGATACAATTATACTATTTGGCTATTAACAATATTTCAAAAGTTGCAGGACAAGTATTTAATATTGGCGGCGGCAAGAAAAATGCACTATCTGTTTTGCAAACTTTACAAATTATTGAAAAACTTACGAAAAAAAAAGTATATTATAATTTCAGCGACTGGCGCAGCGGCGACCAAAAATTATTCATTTCATCAAATATAAAAGCCAAAAAATTATTGAGCTGGCAGCCGAAAACGGATTATATTCGCGGGCTGAATTTAATGTATAATTGGATAAATAAAAATATCGATACTATTCGCAAAGTGGTTGGTTAATTTATATTTTTTAGTTTTTTTATTAGCCAAATATTGACTAATAAAATTACAAATAAGTAGATTATCAATAAATTATTATACTGAGATGGATTGCAAAACGGCAGCGCTTCATAAAATCTAAATTTCAGAAAATTTGCGATATGCTGAAATAATTGATTAGTTTTGTGTCCTGAACTGAATTTCAAAGTATGAAATAAATTCAACAAAAATTTTATGATTAAACTATAAGCGATAAATAAAACAAAAATTTTTTTTATTTTTTTAGATTTTGAAAATGCGAATAACGCGGTATATGAAAAAATAAAAAGTTCAGGAGTCAAGAAAACAAGATACCTGCCCGGGATAGCGCTGCCAGCTGTCCACGAAGATAATTGCTGCGCAGATAAAAATATAAGATTAAATATAAAAGAAAAAAACAAGAGCCAAGAAAATGTCTTATTTATTTTAAATAAAAAATATAAGCCAACGCCTGAAAATATGAATATCGGATAAAATATTATAATGCCGTATTTTTGGTCTAACAGCATACCAAAAAAATTTTTTGTTATATCTGCTAAATTAAAAATATTAGTATTTTGTTGAATTGCAATATTATTAGTAGGGATATAACCAGTAAATGTTTTATATGGAAAGATAGATTTATATAACATAAAATTCATAAGAAAATATAATCCGAGCAAAATAATTAATGTTGAGCAAATCAAAAAAATATTATTTAGATTTTTTCGATTGGATATTAATAAAAAACAGATAACTATCGCAAAAAACACAATATTTCGATTATGCAATAAAAAATTAATATATACCGCGATCAAAATGAAAACAATATTTTTTTTAGCGCCGCAATTTTCATAAAAAAACATCAAATACAAAATTAAAATTTTTAGACAAGCGCTTAATGTTTCAGGATATAATTGATTTAGATATAGAGAAAATGGCATTGATATTGAATATAAAAAAAATCCAATTATCGCAAAATTTTCAGAGAATAATTTTTTCAAAATTGGCAATAAAGCGATTAAAAAACAAATAGAAAAAAATATATTCATTAATCTGGCGCTGAAACTATGATAAGCGTTAATTATTGGCGGCGCTAATTTTTGATAAATTTTTTTTGTATCTAATTTTTCTAAAAAATCGCCGAATAATACTCCCGGCGCTAAAAACATTGAATAAATCGGCAGATAACGAATAATAATTTTATAATCATTTTTATTGTCTTTTGAATATCTAAATAATAAATTTCCGTCGTCTCGATGAAATTCTTTTTGGAAATTGTTTTCAACATATACATCAAAATCATATCTCAAACTTTTAGCAAGTAGAAGATACAGCCATTCATCGCCGTGCTCGCCTACTATACTCTGCCAAATGGCTAACCCAGAATGAAAAATAAAAATTACGCTGATTAACATAATACATTTAGTTTTCAATGTTTTTGTATTGAAAAAAATCAATAAAAAAGAAAATAACAAAAATAAAAACAATACCGCTACAATACAAAAACCAATGATATATTTATACTGCGCTAAAATATTAGATTCTGCAAATTTTATATTAGAAAAAAAATTGAAATTAATAAATAATGGTAGAAAAAATA
Organism: bacterium; assembly: GCA_029551925.1. Lineage (GTDB taxonomy): Bacteria > JAGOBX01 > JAGOBX01 > JAGOBX01 > JAGOBX01 > JAKPEO01. The sequence continues at coordinate 118,241 of JAKPEO010000124.1, read as the reverse complement.
TCGGCAAAAAAATAAGCACCGCTAAAATCAAAACTTTGAAATCATATTTTTGCGCAAGCGTCAAAAAATAAAAAAACACAGACACATTAGTTATTAAAATAACAATAAAAATATAATGATTGTTTAACGAATAACAAATATTTAAAAATTCGGAGATATTAGAAAAAAAATCTGAAATGATATTCGATATAATAATTGAATTAAAAATTAATAAAAAAAACGGAATAAAAAGAAATGCAAAATTTTTTTTCATTAAAACAAATTTTATTTAAGGGCTAATGCTATAATAACCGCAAAAAATAAAATTCCCAATAAGCCCATCATTCGCGGATTAAATGTCAGAGTAGCAGATTTGGCTATTAATAAAACCACTACAGTCAAAAAAATAGTTAAAATTATATCATCTTTTTTCATAACTTTTTAGATTATATAAAATACGCTTTTTTTTGCAAGTAGTTTTTTTAGAAATTTCCATCAGCGCCACGCACTTGGTTTATAATATATTTTTTTAAAATTTTTCTGTCATTGTTCGGTTTTTCTGCCGGTAGCGAGCCAAGCTAATAATCCTGATTCGAGATAGTAAATTTCTTTTTTTGGCAGTAAATTTGTGCTAATTAAAACTTCTGCTGATAATTTAGATAAATTTTCAGTTAAATGATACGCTAAGATTTTCTTTTTTGTTTTTTTTAGTTTTTTTATTTTTTTTTTTAATTCATCTAAATTATTAAATTCAATAATTATAGCATCTTTAATTTTTCCATATTTTTCATCATTCAAAAAATCCAAGATTATGTAATCATTTTTATTTTTTTCTAAATCTCCTGATTTTACAGATATTATTTCAGTTTTATCAATTTTAGAAGTATCAATAATTTTAGTTATCGGCATTTTTTTTTCAAGCCATTCTTCATAGCCGCCGGAATAAACATAGACATTTTCAAAACCTTGCGCAATCGCTGACTTTGCACTGTTTTTAGCGTCATTACATCTAATATTAGCGCAGTAAAAAATTATTTTTTTATTTTTTGGAATTTTAGAAAAATCGGATCTTCGCTGAGGTGTTGATATTGCATTTTTTATACAGCCGCATAGATATTCGAGTTTTGACCGAACATCGATAATAACATAATCTGTATTTTCGAGCAGATTATAAAGTTGTTCTGTTGTTAGTTCATTATAATTATTATTAGCAAAGCATAAATTAGCAAAGCCAAAAACCAAATTCAATAGAAAGATAAAAACAATAATTTTTTTCATTAAAATTATTTAGTGTTCAATTATTGAACAATTGCTAACAAGATACCGGCGACTAATGCTGAACCGATAACTCCTGCAACATTAGGGCCCATAGCGTGCATTAACAAAAAATTTGCGGGATTCTCTTGCTGTCCGACTTTTTGCACAACGCGCGCAGCCATAGGCACAGCGGATACGCCAGCCGCTCCGATAAGAGGATTAATTTTGCCGCCTGTTAATTTAGACATTATTTTTCCTACGATTATGCCAAAGGCTGTGCCGCCTGAAAATGCAATTAATCCCAATAATAAAATATAAAGCGAATCTAATTTCAAAAATTTATCAGCGGTCATAGAACTTCCAACTGATAACCCGATAAAAATAGTAATAATATTGATAATTTCATTTTGTGCTGTTTTTGATAATCTATCTACTACTCCGCTTTCTTTCAATAAATTTCCCAATGTCAGCATACCAATTAACGGCGCAGATTCAGGAACAAAAAGCGAGGAAAACAGCAGAACAATTATCGGAAATAATATTTTGCTTAATCGAGAAACTTCACGCGTTTGAGTCATTACAATCATTCGTTCTTTTTTTGTAGTTAATAATTTCATAATCGGCGGCTGAATAATAGGCACAAGCGCCATATACGAATACGCCGCTACGGCAATCGGACCTAATAGATGCGGCGCTAATTTGCTTGTTAAATAAATAGTAGTGGGTCCGTCCGCGCCGCCGATTATGCCAATAGCGCAAGCTTCTTGCAAAGTAAATCCCAATAATATTGCGCCGAGTAATGTAATAAATATTCCTATTTGCGCGGCTGCGCCTAATAAAAAAGTTTTGGGATTGGCAATCAGCGGCCCGAAATCAGTGAGCGCGCCGACACCCAAAAAAATAAGCGGCGGAAACAATCCGCTTTTTATTCCCCAATAAAACATATTAAATAATCCGCCGTCATTAGTCAAACCAGTAAGCGGCAGATTAGTCAATAATGTGCCGAAGCCGATAGGCAGCAGCAGCAGCGGCTCGTATTCTTTTTTTATCGCTAAATAAATTAATATTCCAGCGATTATCAGCATTATAATCTGCGGAAATGTAATATTTACAAAACCGCTGCGACTGACAAATTTTTCTAAACCGTCAATTATATGTCTAATCATAATTATTCAATCTCAAAAATTTTTTGATTTAATTTTAGATTATCACCTTTTTTGACAAATACATTTTTGATTTTTCCTGTTAGCGACGAATATAATTCGGTTTCCATTTTCATTGCTTCTATTATACATACTAAATCGCCGTTTTTTATTTCCTGTCCTTGATTGATTTTCACATCAATTACAGCGCCAGCTATTGGCGAACGCATAAATTTCACATCTTCTGAAACTGTCGTAAATTCTGTTTGTGTGGGCACAGGCACAAATATTTTTTTCGGTTCTTCTGGCAAATCTATCATTTGAATAATTTCTTCAATTGTCACAGAATACAAATTATTGTTCACTTTTATTTTTAAAGTGTCAGGTGTTGTCTGGTCAACATCTACAATAAATGTATGTTCGTCAATTTTAATATTGTATTTTTTCATAAATTAATCCTTATATTTTTTTGAAAACCAATTTAATTGTTTAATTTCCAAATCTTGCAAAGTTTCAGAATAAACTAATGACGGATGACGATTGTTCAAATAATGAATCGCGGCAGCCAATACAGCCATTTTTTCTAATTTTTTAAGATTATCTTCTGGAAAATCTTTTGGCAACTGCACGTTTACTACCACTTCTTTTTTTTCAATAAAGTTTTCATCTATTTTTTCAAACCCTAAAACAATTAAATAAATAATTGTTAAAAATAAAAATACCAAACCAATACCTATAAAAGTTAAAACTAATCCTTCAATAAAAATCATAGCGGTATATTCCCATGTTTTTTATAAGGTCTAAATTGTTTTTTAGTAATAAGCATTTCAATAGCGTTTATTAATTCAATACGAGTATATTGCGGCTCGATTATCATATCAACTATATTAAGCGCCGCGGCATTCAAAGGATTTGAAAATAATTTTTTATATTCTTCGACTTTTTGTTTTTTGAATTTATCGCGTTCTTCGGAACTGTTTAATTCTTTGGCGTAAATTATTTCAACAGCGGCTTCAGCGCCCATAACCGCTATTTCTGCATTAGGCCAGCAAATTACGCGGTCATAGCCCAATGACGGCGAAGCGAGCGCAATATAAGCGCCGCCAAACGCTTTACGCACAATTACTGCAATTTTCGGGATAGTCGCTTCAGCATAAGCGAATAATACTTTTGCGCCGTGTCTAATAATCCCACCGTATTCTTGACTTACGCCTGGGAGATAACCAGGCACATCGACAAAATTTATAATTGGAATATTAAAACAATCGCAAAATCTAACAAATCTCGCGATTTTATCAGATGAATTAATATCTATACTGCCGGCGGAAAATTTCGGCTGATTCGCTACTATTCCGACTGTGCGTTTGTTTAATCGCGCAAAGCCGACAATAGCGTTTGGAGCATACAACGAATGCACTTCATAAAAATAATTGTCATCTACGACAGCTTTAATAATAGTTTTCATATCAAAAGTTTTTTTCGGGTCATCAGGCACAATATTATTTAATTCAGGCGCAGGACGTGCAGCTATATCTCTGTAATTATCAGGGCCGGGCGCTAATTCTGTATTATTAGACGGAAGTAGATAGATAAGTTCGCGAATGCTGTTAAAACATTCTCGTTCTGTTTCATAATAAAAATGTGCATTACCGCTGATTTGATTATGCGTCATTGCTCCGCCTAATTCTTCTAATGTCACATCTTCGCCTGTAACCTGTTTAATTACATTCGGACCTGTGATAAACATTTTGCTAATATCTTTTACCATAAATACAAAATCAGTTATTGCCGGCGAATATGATGCGCCACCTGCGCAGGGACCTAATATCGCTGATATTTGCGGGATCACGCCTGATGCCAATGTATTCAATTTAAAAATTTTGTTGTAACCTTCAAGAGCCATTATGCCTTCTTGGATTCTCGCGCCGCCTGAATCATTTATTTGAATAAAAGGCGCGCCTGTTTCAAGCGCTTTTTCTAAAACATTGCAAAGTTTCTGCGCTTGCATTTCGCCCATAGATCCGCCAATCGCCGTAAAATCTTGAAATGCGACAAATACTAATTTTCCTTTTATACGACAGCAGCCGGTTATTATTCCATCGCGATAAATTCGTTTGTTTGGCAAATCAAAATTATTACTGCGATGCGTTGTAAAAGCATTTAATTCAACAAAAGTATCTTTATCAGCTAATAAATTTATTCGTTCTTCCGCTGTAAGTTTATTTTTAGTGTGCTGCGAATTTATGCGGGCATCTGATAATTTAGTTTTTAATAATTCTTTTTTAAATTCTATATATCGTTCTGTCATTTGTTTAATCCTTCCATCCTAATTCTAATAATTTAATTTCAACCGCTTCGTTTTTGAGCGGTGCGCAACTGACTAAAATTTTATTGCCGTCTGGCGAGAACGAACAAGTTAATTCATTTATATTCAATGTTTGAGTTAATCGCGTCATTCCGCCGCCGTTAATATTTATTATAAATAATTCTATATTATTGTCAATTTCACTTAAAAAAATTATTTTTTGAGAATCAGGCGAAAATGCAGGAGCGCCGCTATTGCCAATCGTATTTGTTAATTGCTTGTGAACGCGATTAGCAATATCATACAGCCAAATTTCATATTTTCCGCTCGCATTTGATGTATATACAATGTATCTACCATCAGGCGACCAACTCGGCGCCGCTTCATTAATATCAAATCTATATCGCAAAATTAAATCTTTAATCTCTCCGTCTAATCCGACTATTTGTATTTTGCTGGTATTATTTTCAAAAATTTGATAAACTAAATATTTGCCGTCAGGTGACCAATTCGGTGCTGATTTATTAACTGGAGAATTTGTTATTTGCCGCTGGAATTTGCCTGTTAAATCAGTTAGCCAAATTTCGTTTATGCCTGTTTTATTTGAGATATACGCTATATATTTGCCGTCTGGCGAGCAGACTGGTTCTTTATTTATCTCAAATATCGAATGTTTCGTCAGCCAATTTATCGGCTTTTGCGATCTCAGTATTTTTTTGATTTTGCCGCCGCTATCTGAATTTGCTAAATTAATAGAATATTCATTTTGGCTGCTTGTTATAAAAACTATCTGGTCTCCGCTCGGCAGCCAATGTGGAAAAAGGTTTAATGGATTTTCTAATGTAGGCGATAAGATAGTTGTTGTTTTGATTATTTTAATTTTTTCAGCGCTCGCTAATTTAATATCAAATTGTTGTTTTCTAAAAATATAATAAAAAAAAAATATGATAATTATTACCGCTAATATTGTGATTATTATTTTTTTTGAATTTTCAAAACATTTGAAATAAAAGGTTAGTATTTTTTCTTGGATATTGTTATTTTTGAATATATAAATTTTTTCTTTATCGAGATCTCTATAATTCATAAATTTATTCGAGAATTTTTGTGTAATTAATTACTTTATATTATAAATTAGAAAAAAAACTTGTCAATCACTTTTAAATATTCCAAAAAAGGGCAACTGTTAAAAATATTTGATTTTTTTAGGTCGCGCTCTGAATTTGTTTGAAAAAATTTTTTTATTGATTTTATAAATTAAAAGAAATAAAATTAATAAAAAAATATATGATTTAGGAGCGGTAAAAAATATGGACAAAAAAATAGGCATAAAAATCAAAGAATTCCGCGAACATCGGAAAATAAGTATTGAAGAATTAAGTAAAATTTCTCAATTACCAGTGGAATTATTAAAAAAAATAGAAGAAGATGAGATTATCCCTAATTTGTATTATTTAACTAAAATCGCGCGGGTATTATCTACCAGGATCGGCACATTTTTAGACGATAGCAATGAATCTGGTTGCGTAATAACGCGCGCAAATAAATACGAGCAAAGCGATAGATTTGTTGACAGCGAGCGAATACCGCAAGATAAAATGATATTTTATTCATTAGGTAAAAACAAAAAAGACCGTAATATGGAGCCATTTGTTATTTCCGTTAGTGCTTCTGAAAAAAACAATTTATCGTCGCACGAAGGCGAAGAGTTTATCTATATATTATCAGGCGCGATAGCGGTAGATTACGGCAAGAATTATTATGAATTAGCGCAAGGCGACAGCATATATTTTGATTCAATAATACCGCATAGAATTTATTCATTAGAAAATCGAGAAGCATTGATACTTGCTGTTTTATATATTCCTTGAAAATAAAGGCGGTAAATAATAAATGAACGACTTTAAAATTATCGAATTAACATTAAGTGAATTAATAGATAAACAAGCGGAATTATATCCGAATAACGAGGCGCTGGTATTTGCCGATCGAGATTTTAGATTAACTTACAAGGAATTTAAAACAGAAGTTGATAAATTAGCCAAGGGCTTGATGGCAATAGGCGTGCGGCGCGGCGAGCATATAGCGCTGTGGGCGCAAAATGTGCCGCATTGGATAATATTTATGTTTGCGATTGCTAAAATTGGCGCAGTCTTATTGACAATTAACACAGCATATAAAAAAAATGAATTGAAGTATGTATTACAACAATCAGATGCTACGACATTAATATTAACAGAAGGATTAAAACAAAATGATTTTTTGAATATTGTTTATGAATTAATACCGGAGTTAAAAGTTCAGCCGCGCGGTTATTTAGATTCCGCTGAATTTCCGCGTTTAAAAAATGTGATATTTATCGGACAGGAAAAACATCGCGGAATGTATAATATTAATGAATTAAGCGCATTAGGCGAAAATACAATATCAGATGAAGAATATATAGCTCGTCAGAAATTGAATAAGCCGGACGAAGTAGTAAATATGCAATATACTTCTGGCACAACCGGTTTTCCAAAAGGAGTAATGCTCACGCATATAAATATTTTGAATAATGGTTATTATATTGGCGAAAATATGAAATATACGCATAAAGATCGGCTGTGTTTGACAGTTCCATTATTTCATTGTTTTGGCTGCGTGCTCGGAGTAATGGCGGTATTTACGCACGGCGCAACTATAATACCGCTTGAAACATTTAATCCAGTCGCTGCATTAGCGACAGTGCATAAAGAACGCTGCACTGCGATATACGGCGTGCCAACAATGTTTATTGCGGAACTTAATTCGCCGATGTTTGAAATATTTGATTTAACAAGTTTGCGGACAGGTATTATGGCTGGCTCTGTTTGTCCTGTGTCAGTAATGCGCGCTGTGATTAATAAAATGCATTGTTCGCAATTAACAATTGTTTATGGGTTGACAGAAGCGTCACCGGGCATCACTCAGTCTTCGGTTGATGATCCGGCGGAAATACGAGCTGCAACTGTTGGAAAATGTCTGCCGGGCGTAGAAGTGAAAATAATTAATCCTGATACGCTTGAAGAATTAGGAGATAATCAATCAGGGGAATTATGTTGTCGCGGTTATAATGTAATGAAGGGTTATTATAAAATGCCGGAAGAAACAGCAAAGGTATTTTTGCCGGGCGGCTGGCTGCGCACTGGCGATTTAGCGACCCGCGATGAAAATGGCTATTTTAGAATTACAGGGCGTTCAAAAGACATAATAATACGCGGCGGCGAAAATATTTCGCCTAAAGAAATAGAAGATTTAATATATACAATTAACGGCGTTAAAGATGTTCAAGTTGTGGCTGCGCCGAGTGAAAAATACGGAGAAGAAGTAGCTGCGTTTATTATAAAAAAACCGGAATTTGATTTAACTGAAAGCGATGTTAAAGATTATTGTCGCGAACGCATTGCAAAATTCAAAGTGCCAAAATATGTTTTTTTTATTGATGAATTTCCAACAACAGCAAATGGCAAAATTCAAAAATATAAATTGCGCGAATTAGCGATACAGTTAATATCAAAATAAAAGTGTTTCTAAAAAACACCAATATTTTTTTTAACAAACGAACTAATATGAATAAATATTATTTTTAATTGTATATCAATCATTTCGGGATAAATATTGTAAGTCAGGGTTCTTGGCTGACAAATAATCTGCTGATACAACTGTTGAAGCAGTTAAAAAATAATAGCCGCACAAACTTTGGAAAAAATTCTTTGCGTTGTTGTCGTATCTGCAGTGAATTTTATATTCGCCGTCAAATTGCAAAGTAAAACGGAAAAAATCAAAATGACTGCGGTTCTATTTGTTTAAAGTATAAATCATTTTGATTTTTTTTGCAGTTAAGAGGTGAAGAGGTGACGCCTGTCCCTAATAGAGATTATTTAAAATATGGGAGATTAGCAGTAGGCGTAATTTTTTATTATGCGCTTGCGAATTTTTTGACAGCATTTGCATACTTGATTAACTGTTTTAATATTGAAAGAAGCCGCTGTATATGTATTTATGCCACGGGATTTCCAAAAAAAATGCTGAAAAACATTTACAGTTTATTTTGATACAGTGCAGAAATTTTAAATCTAAACTTATTTTTGTGATTAATAAAAATGAAAAATTAGTCCTGAATGTGCTGAAAATCATAAAAAAAATCAGAAAATTTATAGATAATTTATCAGATATCAAATTAGACGCTTCTTAAAAAATTTTATTATTTAGTGTTAAAAAATATTGACATCTAACCTTAAAAATAGTATAAATTTACGATTATGAAATCTTCAAAAAAATTTTATGACGAATTGTTGAATATAATAAAAGCAGACAGAACTTATATATTATTTATTTGCTTGAATAACGATAATAATGTGCGATTAGCGTCTAAAATTTTAACTGATGACAGCGGCAGAATTTTGCTTTCTGAAATAGAAGAATTCCCAATAGATACTATTTTAAAATTACCAGAAAAAAATGCTGTTTGTCCGCAGAATAAAAATAGTTCGTTTAATACTAATATCATTAAATATTCTCATAATAAATTCGATTATGAATTTTTTATTGAGTATTTTGAGCCGCGCAGAAGAGTAATTATTTTTGGCGCTGGACATTGCGGCCGCCGGCTTACGGAATTATTAAACTTTTTTGATTTTGATGTTATTGTTGTTGATGACCGCGCAGATTTATTAAATGGATTTAATGGAAAAGTAAAAACTCTTAATTGTGATTTTAATAAATTAAACATAAAAATTATGAATACTGATTATTTGGTGATAGTCACGCGCGGACATACATATGATAAAGAAGTATTGGAACAAGTAATAAATTCTGATGCGGCGTATATAGGAATGATCGGTAGTAAGAAGCGTATTTTGGCAGTAAAGCAGTTATTAATGACACAGGGAATAAGCGCTGAAAAATTGAATAGAGTATATTCGCCTATTGGATTGCCGATTAGTAATAATGATGTTTCAGAAATAGCGCTTGCGATATTAGCGGAAATAATAGCAGTAAAAAACAATAAACTTGAAATTTTAAAATCATCGTCTAAATTGTGATATTATGAAAAATTTAATAGAATTAATTGAAAATACAAATAAATTCGCTAAACCATATTGTTTAGCTACTGTAATAAAAAATGTCGGTTCAACCCCGCAGCAAGCGGGCGCAAGAATGACTATTTTTGCTGACGGCTCTACGCTCGGCACAATTGGCGGCGGCTGCGTAGAAGGTTCGATTATCAAAAAAGCAATAGAATTTATAATTACCAAAAATGAATATTATGCTGAATTAATTGAAGTAAATTTAACTGATCCTGTTGGTTTGGCTGACGGCGATGTCTGTGGCGGCACGATGATTGTACTGTTAGAACGCATATAAATTTTATATTAAAATAAAGACGGTGAAGTTTATGAAAGAATTAAAATGGTATGGTCATGCATATTTTAAAATTACAACTTCTACTGATAAAGTAATAGTTATTGATGCTTATAATAACAAAGCAAATTATAAAGCGGATTATATTTTATCGACGCATTCGCATTATGACCATTTTTCAGAAGATGATATTTTGCCGCTTGTTCAAACTAATACCAAAATATTTGCACCTGCTGATTGTAAAACTACAAAATTTAAAATTACAAATTATTTTAAGCCAAATGACATTTATAAAGATGATTATGTTAAAATTACTGGGATATCAGCATATAATATAAACAAACAATTTCATCCTAAAAAAAATAATTGGCTGGGCTATATAATAGAATTTGATAATATAAAAATCTATCATTCAGGCGATACTGATATTATTCCAGAAATGAAAATTGCCGCAAATGTTGATTATGCTTTGATGGCTGTCGGCGGAACTTATACAATGACTGCTGATGAAGCGGCAGAAGCAGTAAATACTATAATTACACCAAAAATAGCAATACCAATGCATTGGGGCTCGATTGTCGGGTCAGAATCAGATGCTGTGAAATTTTCCCAAAAAGCAAAATGCAAAGTTGAAATATTAAAAGTATAATATTATATACGAAATTTTTTGATATATGATGAAATAGAATTTTTTTATAAAATTAATGTATTATAAAAAACTGGAACAAAAAAAAATTGTTTTTTTTAAATTTTCATATATAATATTTCCGAATAAAAAATGAAAAATGCAAATAAAAAAAGTTAGGAGGAGATAGTGGTTATGAGAAAATTAAAGATTATTATAGGGTTATTTATTTTTATTAGTTTGTTTTTTGGTTTTAGAGCGAACCTGTATGCTAATCAACAATTACAAGCAGAGATACAAGCGATGTTTGATTCATTTGCGCAATTTTGCAATAATCTCGATACTCAAAGTTTATATACTTTATTAGCTCCTGATTATTTAGATGATGGTGAAGATAGCAAGTTGCTTATTAATGAGTTAAACGATGAAATTATCCCAGCGATCCAACAAGGTATGCAAATGTTATTGCCTGTTTTGTCAGTAGCGTCAGTAAGCGAAACAATAGTAGAAGCGACATTTCAATTGCATTTAGGCGACGGTTCAGATACGATGATAGAGACTGAAACATTTATTTTGAAGAAAATAAATAATGCCTGGTATTTGTATGGCAATCAAAATCAGTTTGGCGCTATGGTATTTACAGAATTAAGACCGGATAATTCATTGCGGGTATATTTCAAACTTGATTTTAATGATGAACGTAAAATAATTATTAATGGCGTTGATTGTGATTCAAATGTTATTGAATATGCGCAAGTAAATTATAATTCAAATTGGCTTCCATTAATCGGTAGAATGGACGGAGATTATCCTTCTTTTGATACTTAATATTGTTATTTCAGATTTTCCTGTAAGCGGCACGAGTTATAATTTTAATGTGAAAAAATATAATGATGATACAATTTATAGAGCAACCGCAAAATTTATCAAAGGCATTTCAACGCCGTTGATAATTACAAAGCCGATTGCATATTCTGTAAATGATTCTACTGGACAATTTGTTTGGACATTAAGCGATCCTTCGCAAAATGCATTAATTGATTTTGTTAATATATCTATTTATGCCAACGGCAGTCCATCATTTCATTATAATCAATCAATAGATAAAGAAAATGCAAGTCAAGATTTAACGAGTTATAATGCCAACATAAATTATACTAATCGTGCGCCACATAATTTGTATTTAAGCGTTAGTGATAATAATGATAATCGTGCATATGCAAATATAGTATATTTTCCTTTACCAGGCGATGGTTCGATAAGCGGACAATTTACATTTAATACAAATTCTACTAACGCAGAATCGTTGAATAATAAAAAAATATATTTATATTTGACTACTTGGGCTAATAACGCTGAAATAACGACAGATTCGCAAATGTTTACTTTAAATTTAAATGCATTAAATGTTAGTAATAATTTCAATTATTCATTTAATAATTTATTTTACACAAATTATAGTCTCAAAACTTTTATTGATTTGAATGATAATAATCAGTATGACGCTGGCGAGCCGAATTATAGTTTAGGGAATTATGTCATAGAAGAAGCAAATAAAAATGTAACAACGAATCCGCAATATAATTTTTCTAAAGTAGAAACTCCGATCATAAGCAATTTAAATTATTCGCAATACGCTAATGATACAACTATAACAATAACATTTAATGCTACTAATTCTGGAAATAATTATTTAATGGATACATTATATTATAAAATTACTGGCGATGTAACCGATGCTGATGAGTGGAAAACATATAGTGCTTCCAGCGCGCAATGTAATTTATCTATTGGCGATGGCGCTAAAAATTTATTATTACAAGTAAAAGATTGGTTCGGTAATTCAACCTCTAATCCAATAGCAATAACATTAGATAAAACGGCGCCGGTTATTAATTCGTTTATTTTAAATGCGAATAATACTTTGACAAATACTACTTATCTTCAATTAACATTTAATGTTTCTGATGTAAATTTACAAGACACGATTATTATAACTGGCGATTTAACTAATGCTGCGCAGATAACTAACAGTTCACCGCAGCAAATAATCTTAACAACCGGCGACGGCGTAAAAACTATTACAGCGCGATTTCAAGATTTAGCAGGCAATATATCTGAAACCTCTGCGACAATAACATTAGACCAAACTGGACCGACTTTCAATTTTACGCCAGTTACTTGGGCTGATACTACACAAGCGATTAATTTGCAGTTTACTGTATCAGACCAGCGGTATATTAAAGGCGTAGCGTTACATTATATAGAAATGGATTCAACTGCAGATTTTAATAATGTGCAAATAATAACATTAACGCCGAGCGGGCAATCGATAGAATATTCCGATACTTTTACTATACCAGCGCGTAATGCGACTATTGCTGATTCTGGATTTGTATATTATTATTTAGCGGTATCGGATACTTTAGATAATGTAAAATATTATATAATATCAGGAGAGACGACTGTTTCGCCTTCACAAATTTCGCAGTTTGTAAAATTACAGCGCATAGATTATTCAGCGCCAGAAATTTCGATAGTTCAAGCGCCATTGACTAATTCAAATAACTGCACAGTTGTGATAAATAAATTATCAATAACAGGCATTGGTTTAGCAACTGGCAGAATTTACGGCGATATAGAAAATCAAGTGAATATTACAGATACTAACATTATGACTTATGCAGTATCATTGACTAATACAAATGGAATAAAAACAATATATTGCGAATATGTAGATATAGAAGGCAACACTTCACCGGCAGGTAGTGCTACGATATTTTTTGATAACACTGCGCCGAATATAAGTTTACAAATTGGTTCAGCTGATATAACAAATTTTACGCAGCAAGTAGTTACATTTAGCTACAGTGATTCAACTGATAGAAAAGATACAATCGAAATATTAGCAAGCAGTGATGTATTAACTGCTTATAAAGGCGAGATTGCAATAACATCAGGAAATCAATTTAATATAGAATTAACTGCTGGCGATGGGATAAAAACAATCTCAATTAAAGTATATGATTCTGCTGGAAATTATACTACTGTCAACGATACAATTATATTAGACCAGACAGGCCCGAGTTTTACATTTACGCCAGTTACTTGGGCTGATACTACGCAAGCGATTAATTTACAGTTTAGTGTGACAGATGTTTATAGTAATATCGGAGAAGTAAATTTATATTATGTAGATATTGATAGCGCTGCGATTTTAGATAATTTGATAGAAATTTCAAAAACAGCAAATAACAGCAAAACTTTAACTGATACTTTTACAATTCCGGCGCGTAGCGCTAATTCATTGGATTCAGGATTAGTTTATTATGGTTTAGAAGCAATTGATGTTTTAGGCAATACAACTTATTATTTATTAGCTGGCGAGACAGTAACGCAGGTAAATAATATTAATCAATTTATAGTTTTAAAAAGACAAGATATTACGCCGCTTAGCGTTAATCCGTTGTCTTATACTGTTGATACTACAATAAATTCACGGACCGTAATTTTTACTGGTAGTTTTGGCAATATCGGAGCGTTGAATACTTTACAGGTTTATAATTCTGAAAGCGGTAATACAACGACAGTTTTTTCTAATACTGACACAACAGTATTTTCTCAACAAATTACATTTACAAGTGACGGTATAAAAACTATTATATTTACAGCAAGTTCAGTTAATAACGAACCGCCAAAAAATAGCGCTAAAATAACATTTAATATTGATGTTACAGCACCAAATTTACAAATTATTTCGCCGGCAAGCGGCATAGTTATTGACACAGATAATATTAGCGTTATTGGTAAATTAAATCATACACCCGCTAATGATACTGCAAAAATAGTATTGAATAATCAAGATACTTTTTATGTGACATTAGGATTGCCGGCGGATACATTTACTTGCGCGGTTTCAAATTTGCAAGCAAATACTAACACTTTAAAAATCATCGCAACAGATTTTGTCGGGAACGAAACTTATATTAATTTGCTAGTTTATTATAATAACGATACTTCAATAAAGATAATCAATACAACAATTGATTCTGCTGCGCCGATTGTGATAATAGAAGATACTACCGCTGTTATAGTGAATGCAGTGCTGGCAAACAATAATCAAGCGCCGAATACCGCAGTTTTAAATATTGCTACTGCTAATAACGCGACAATAGAATTAAATTTAACATTTAGCGATACAAGTTTGCCGATAAATGTTTCTATCAAAACAGCAGAAGATACGACGGTAAAACAAAAGATAGAAGCCAGCGAACAGGTCAAACAAACAGTTAAGAAATTCGGCACTGACGCTGATTATTCAGCAGGTTTGCAAACCGTGCGCAAATTTGATTTTATACAGAATAACCAATCAATAAACAATAATGTAAGTTGTACGATTACTTTTAATTTGCCGCTGCAATTGCAAAATAAATATGTTAGCGTTTATTGGTTTAACGAAACACAGAATGAATGGCAAGCATTAGCAGATACGCAAATAATTAGTCGCCAGTCTGATAAAATAATTGCAAGACTAACGCATTTTTCTATTTACGGCGTTTTTTCAGCAGGCGCACCTGTGCAGACGACAATGGATAATATAGTTATCTTTCCAAATCCGTTTAAACCTAATGATGGTAATCCTGCAACAGGCGCTGAATTTTCTGGCGCGCTAAATGCCGGTAATATGACTGGTATTCATATCATTGGATTACCAGCAAACGCAAAAATAAAAATTTATGATATTTTAGGTCAGTTAGTAGATGAATGCGAGCCGTTGACTAATCAAGGAATGGTAATTTGGGATGCGTATAATAAGAAAGGCGAGAAAGTAGCAAGCGGCGTATATCTTGTAGTAATCGAGAGCCCGCTCGGAAAGAAAGTTAAGAAATTAGCAATTATTCGATAATAAAATTTTATAAAAATAACAAGCAGGTGAGAAAAATGAAAAAGATAATAAGTTTGATTATAATTTTATGTTTGATTAGTTCAGTTGTTTTTGCTGGCAATGGCACAAAAAGCGCATTGTTTTTAAGAATGCCGACCAGCGCTGTAATTGCTGGACTTGCTGGCGCATATACTTCTCAAACCAATGATATTAACAGTATCTATGCTAATGCTGCTGGTTTGGGATTTGTAGAAAACAAACAATTTACTTTTATGCATAATAATTATTTTCAAGATTTGAATTATAATTATTTAGCATATAGTCAACCGATAAAAGCATTATATGGCGTATTTGGTTTAAATGTAGCAATGTTTGACGCCGGCGATTTCAGAAAAACATTGATAGCAACAGGCGTTACTTATACTGATGTTGGCGCTTTTGATGCGCGCGATTTAGAAGTCGGCGTTTCTTACGGTAAAAAAATAAATAACAATTTTAATTTCGGCGCGAAACTGAAATACATTTCATCAAAAATAGATGATAGTAAAGCAACTGCATTTGCAACAGATTTAGGGATAATCTATGATTACGAAAAATTAGCTAAATTTGGTTTTACTATCAAAAATTTAGGCACTAAATTAAAATATGAAAGTGAAAAAGAAAGTCTGCCTATTGAATATAGACTTGGCTTATCAACAGATTTAGAATTGAGTAAAGATGTAAAATTAACGCCAGCAGCGGATTTAGTGTGTCCGGATAAAGAAGATTTATCTGTTAATCTCGGAGCAGAATTAAATTATGTTAACGCGATGTTTATTAGATTTGGGTATGATTCTGCAATTGATATTGGCAATGGTATTAGTTGCGGTATTGGTTTTAAAATTAATAATCTTTCGTTTGATTATGCATTTACTGGGTATAGTTCGCTCGGTGATGCGCATAGAATTAGTTTGACATTGAAATACTAATCTAACTTTTTTTTTATAGAGGCGTCTTCTATTATAGTTAGCGAATATCTATTTTAGAAATTTCTAAAATTCTAAAATAGTTTTTTGGTATTTTGTGCTGAAGAGGTGACGCCTGTCCCCTTTTAATATTTATTGTTAAACAGACAGCAAGTTGTAATTGCAAATTTTATATCAAATTGTATTTCAAGCCGTCTCGGTTGACAAAATCGAATTTTATATCATTATTGTAAAATTGTAAAATACGTTAGGTAAATAAAAATTTGCGATTAAAATTCTACGCAATCTATTTTAAACAATTTATGTTTATTATCCGTTTATAATTTAGTAGAATTAAAGAGTTGCTTTTTTTATTATTTTTAGTATAATTATAAACTAAAAGTTTGCGCTGTGAAAAAATAAAAAATAGAAAAAAACAGCAAAACTGATTATAATATGGATGTAAACAAACAGTTTTTTTGGCATAAATTATCATTTAAACTTACTGCCTTTATATTAATCTTGCTTTTAATAATAATTTCATTATTAATAGGTTTAAATTTTCGCGGAAATATTGGATTATTAAATACCCAAAGCAAATCATTTATAGATAATAGTCAAAAGTTAATACAAAATAATTTTGATTATGCCATCAAGCAAATGACCGACTTATTAAATAAACAATTTTCTGAAAATATGGAGATGCTCACGACAAATTTAACAGAGGCAATAACTCAAAAAGGCCGGGTAGTAATATCTAATTTGTCAGGGCAATTAGCGAATGCTATATCTAATTATGATTTTGGTTTTGCTACGACTGCATTTAATGAATTGTTCAAAAATGATGCAAGTGTAGTTTATGCAATATTGATAGACAGCAATAAGCAAGCGATGTTTTATAAAATTTCTGGAAATTATTCTAAAAAGCAGAAAAAATTTACAGAAGGCGAATTTTTTGAAACTTCTGATTTAGAGAATAAAAAAGTGCAGGATTTATTAATTAACAAAGTATTTAGCGAAAAAAAATTAATCGGAGAAAAGATGAAAGACGATAAATTTGGCATCGAGATTTATAGATTAGTCCAGCCAATAAATATAAGCGGTCAATTTTGGGGAGTGGTAATAATCGCGTATTCTCTTGAAACATTAAATAAGCAATTAGAGAAGATGCGCGTAGATTTTTTAGAAAAAATCGACAACGAGAGAAAGCAATTAGAACAAAGTGCTGATACACAAAAAACTTTTGAAATTCAAAAGATCGAGAAAAATCTCGCAGAAATCAAAGAAGCGGTTATAAATAATATCAAAAATAATGCTGTGATTTATTTTGTTTCGTTTACTATACCGGGAATATTTTTAGCGTATATTTTCAGTAAAAAGATTACAAATCCTATAATAAAGATGACGAAAATCGGCGAGAAATTAGCAGCAGGAGATTTAAAAATAGAGAATTTAGAGGTTCGTTCAAAAGACGAAATAGGCGTATTAACAGCGGCGTTTAATAGAATATTAGATAGTCAGCGAAATTTGATGCAGCAGGCGTTATGCATATCAAATGATAATTTAACAGATAAAAGTTTAGAGATAAAAATCGAAGGCGATTTAGGCGAAGCGTTTTATAAGATGGCTGCTAATTTAAAAAATTTAGCGGAGCAAGCGCAAATTATAGCAAATGATGATTTATATAATGAACGACTTAGCACCGATGGTGCGGGCACATTAGGCAAGGCGTTTTCTGATGTTATTGTGAATCTAAGAAATTTAACCAAGCAGGCGCAATTAATAGCGAACGACGAACTTTATGCGAACGAACTTTCGACAAGCGGTAGCGGGACATTAAGTAAAGCGTTTGCCGAAATGACAAAAAATTTAAGACAGTTTGCCGGTTTAGCGAAATTAATAGCGGATGGAGAATTGAGCAACAAAAATTTAAAAATAGAAAAAACTGGAGTATTGAGCAATGCGTTTAAAGATATGATTTTTAGTTTAAAGAAATTGTCAGAGCAAGCGGATGCGATAGCGCGCGGCGAATTGCATCATCCGATATTATCCGAGACAGTAAAAGGCGAATTAGGCAATAATTTCAAAATAATGACTAATAATTTAAGGAATTTAATTTCTGATTTAGAAAATATAATAAACGAAGTTAAAAAAGTCGCTGTGACAATAGATGAAGTTTCAGAGACAGTTAATAATTCATCAAATGAATTTATAAAACAAAGTAATGAACAGTCATTATTAACGCATGATACAGATACAGCGCTGACAGAATTTTCAGCGTCAGTGCAGGAAATAGACCATAATTGCGAAAAGAGTCGCGAAATTTCAAATAACACGATAAACGCTGTAAAAAACGGATTAAAGATAATGGATATGGTAACATTAGAAATGGAAAATATAAAAGAAAGTATAAAAACAACTTCAAATAAATTAGACACATTAAATGAAAACAGTCAAAAAATAAGCAATATAGTAGAAATAATAACGGGTATAAGTAGAAAAATTTCACTGCTTGCTTTGAATGCCGCTATTGAATCAGCGCGTGCTGGCGAGGCCGGACGCGGTTTTGCTATTGTTGCAGATGAAGTAAATAAATTATCTGAGCAGACGCATAAATCAGTAAAAGAAATTTCTTTGTTAGTTGATACCATAAAAGTGCAGACATCATTATCAGTAGAATCTATGAATAGCGGAAGAACACTTATCAATAAAGGTGTAGAATTAGTGGAACAAGCCGCTTCGTCTTTTAATGTGATAAATTCCGCTATTGAAGAGACTAATAATTCGATAGTTGAAATTTCGGAAGCGGTAAAAGAACAAACGAGCGTGATAAATAGTATAGTAGCATCAACAGATAAATTAAAAAATATTTCAGCTCAGATTTTAAAGAAAAGCGAGGATTTGAAATCAAAAGGAGAAGCTCTCAAAAAGAACACAAAATCATTAGTTGATGTTTTGAAAAAAACAAAATAAAGGTTTATTTTTTTTATTTTTAATTTATAATTTTATTTACAAACAAAAATAATAAAAAAATTAGGGGGCGGTTTTTATGGCTAACAAAAAAACACAAATGATTGATGGTAATACAGCAGCGGCTTATGTAGCATACGCATTAAGTGATGTAGCGGCGATTTATCCTATAACACCATCGTCGCCGATGGGCGAATTAGCAGATGAATGGGCTGCGAATGGTCAGAAAAATATTTTTGGTCAGGACTTAAAAGTAATAGAAATGCAATCAGAAGCAGGCGCGGCAGGCGCAGTTCATGGGTCATTAGCAGTCGGCGCATTAACAACTACATTTACAGCGTCGCAGGGATTATTATTAATGATACCGAATATGTATAAAATCGCCGGAGAATTATTGCCTGGCGTATTTCATGTATCAGCACGGTCAGTAGCGGCGCAAGCATTATCAATATTTGGCGATCATGCTGATGTTATGGCGGTGCGTCAAACTGGTTGGGGCTTGATAGCATCAGCGAGTCCGCAGGAAGCGTTAGATTTGGCGTTAGTGGCACATTTAAGTGCTATAAAATCGCGCGTGCCATTTTTGCATTTTTTCGATGGGTTCAGGACATCGCATGAAGTGGCAAAAGTAGAGATGATTGATTATGAAGAAATGGCTAAATTAGTAGATATGCGCGCATTAAAGAAATTTCGTGAAATAGCGTTAAATCCAGAACATCCGCGAATGAAGGGGACTGCTCAAAATCCGGATATTTATTTTCAAGCGCGCGAGCGAGCAAATCCATTTTATTTAGCGGCGCCTGAAATAGTGGAAGGTTATATGAAGCAAGTAGCGAATCTAACAGGCAGAGAATATAATTTATTTGATTATGTTGGTGTAAAAGATCCGGAACATATTATTATTTCAATGGCGTCGTCTTGCGATGTGATCCACGAGACCATAGATTATTTAGTGAAAAAAGGCGAGAAAGTGGGGCTAATAAAAGTTAGATTGTATAGACCGTGGTCTGAAAAGCATTTATTAAACGCAATCCCGCAATCAGTTAAAAAGATAGCAGTATTAGATAGAACAAAAGAACCCGGCGCATTGGGCGAGCCGCTGTATTTAGATGTATGTTCGACTTTATTTGAAAACGGCCGCACAAATATAAAAGTAGTAGGCGGGAGATACGGTTTGAGCTCAAAAGATTTTACTCCGTCAATGGTGAAAGCAGTTTTTGACAATTTAAAAGAGACAGAGCCGAAAAATCATTTTACAGTTGGAATAATAGATGATGTTACTAATACTTCATTAAAGATAAAAGAAAATATAGATACTGTTCCAGAAGGCACGATAAGTTGCAAATTCTGGGGCTTGGGCTCTGATGGCACAGTAGGCGCCAACAAAAATTCTATCAAGATAATCGGCGATCATACGGATATGTATGCTCAAGGGCATTTTGCTTATGATTCCAAAAAATCCGGCGGTATAACAATATCGCATTTGCGTTTCGGACCGAAGAAATTGCGTTCTTCTTATTTGGTGACTGACGCTGATTTTATAGCGTGTCATAATCAATCATATGTTACGAGATATGATGTATTGGAAGGTATAAAAGAAGGCGGGTCATTTTTATTAAACTGCGTATGGTCTGTTGATGAATTAGACGAAAAATTACCTGCTGAAATGAAGAAAATTTTAGCGGAAAAGAAAATAAATTTTTATATAATTAATGCATATAAAATTGCTGAAGAGTTAGGGTTGGGCAATAGAATAAATATGATTTTGCAATCAGCGTTTTTTAAGATTTCACAAGTTATCCCTGATTTTAATGAAGCGATAAAATATATGAAAGATGCTGTTGTTAAGACTTACGGCAAAAAAGGCGAAAAGGTAGTGAAGATGAATCACGATGCAATAGACAGGGGCTGCGACGCTTATATCAAAGTAGAAGTGCCGAACGAATGGGCGAATATAAAAGTAAATAGCGATGAAAAAGTTAAATATCCGAATGATTTTGTTAAAAAAGTATTAGCGCCGATGGCAGCGCAAAAAGGCGATTATTTACCGGTTTCGACATTTATGCCAGACGGCTCGTTTCCGACAGGGACATCGCAATTTGAAAAACGCGGGATAGCTGTTAAAGTGCCGTATTGGATATCTGAAAATTGCATTCAATGTAATCAATGCGCATTTGTTTGTTTGTATGCTGTTATAAGACTGTATTTATTAACAGAAGAAGAAGCGAAAAATGCGCCTAAAGATATGCCTGTATTAAAAGCGATTGGCAAAGGTTTAGAAAATTATAAATATAAAATTCAAATTTCGCCGTTAGATTGTACTGGCTGCGGGAGCTGTGCCGATGTATGTCCAGCGAAGACTAAAGCATTAGAGATGAAACCGTTAGAAGAAATGGCAGAAATAGAGATTCCGCGCTACGAATATTTGCATAGTTTGCCTGTTCGTGATAATTTAATGGATAAATTCACAGTAAAAGGCAGTCAGTTTACACAGCCGCTATTTGAATTTTCTGGTGCGTGTGCTGGCTGCGGCGAGACGCCGTATATTAAAATAGCAACGCAATTATTTGGCGATAGAATGGTGATTGCAAATGCTACTGGTTGTTCGTCTATTTACGGCGGGTCTGCGCCTGTTTCACCTTATACTAAAAATTGCAAGGGTTATGGTCCGGCGTGGGCTAATTCGTTATTTGAAGATAATGCGGAATACGGGCTCGGTATGGCGTTGGGCTATGGTCAGCGCAGAAAGAAATTAGCGAGCGTGGCATTAGAACTAACAAAAGCCGATGGCATCTCGTCTAATATGAAAGAACTGCTTGCGAAATGGGTAGAGCATGGAATGGACGCAGCAGCAAGTATGGAATTATCAGAAAAAATAAAAAGCATATTACCGACAGAATTAGATAAAGCATCAGGAAAGGCAAAGGAATTATTGACTTTTATAAATGATAATGCTGATATGCTCGCGAAAAAATCTGTGTGGATAATAGGCGGCGACGGTTGGGCATACGATATTGGTTACGGTGGATTAGACCATGTAGTGGCTACTGGCAATGATGTTAATCTTTTGGTGTTAGATACGGAAGTATATTCTAATACTGGTGGTCAGGCGTCGAAAGCGTCGCAAATTGGACAGGTTGCGAAATTTGCAGCTGCCGGTAAAGAACAAGGCAAGAAAGATTTAGGTATGATGTGTATGTCTTATGGTTATGTTTATGTTGCGTCAGTAGCGTTAGGCGCGGATAAAAATCAATATATTAAAGCATTGAAAGAAGCAGAATCATATAATGGTCCGTCAGTGATAATATGTTATTCTCCGTGTATTAATCACGGGATAAATATGAGCAAATCTATTTACGAATCAAAATTAGCAGTAGATTGCGGATACTGGCCATTATATAGATATAATCCAGAATTAAAGAAAGAAGGCAAAAATCCTTTTATATTTGAAAGTAAAGAGCCGAATGGCAAATTGCGCGAATTTTTAATGAGTGAAACCCGATACCGCACATTAATGCAGCAATTTCCAGAAATAGCGAATCGTTTATTTGAAAAAGCGGAAAAATATGTTATAGATAAATATAAATATTATAAAAAATTATCGCAATTGACTATGGATTAATTTTTTTTTTAAGTTTTTAGTTGAAAATTTTTTTAGATTTTTTTTAATATATTACCACAAGATTTAGATTTTTCTAATCTTGTGGTAATATTTTTTTTAAGGGGGGACCAGCATAATGATACCTGGATTTATGTTTTTTATTTTTTTGGGAATAATGTTTTTAATGTCAGCAGTGCGAATAGTAAAAGAATACGAGCGCGGCGTAATTTTCAGATTAGGACGATTAGTCGGTGCGCGTGGACCTGGTTTATTTTTGTTAGTGCCGGGGATTGAAAAAATGGTAAAAGTAGATTTGCGTATTGTCACTATGGATGTGCCGGCGCAGGAAGTAATAACAAAAGATAATGTGCCTGTGCGAGTGAACGCGGTAGTTTATTTTAAGATAATGAATCCTGAACATGCTGTTGTGCGAGTAGAAAATTATTATCTTGCTACTTCGCAGATAGCGCAGACTACGCTGCGCAGCGTGTTAGGGCAATCGGAATTAGATGATTTATTGACAAATCGTGAAAAGATAAATCAATCGCTTCAGCAGATAATAGACGAGCAAACAGACCCGTGGGGCATAAAAGTTTCAACTGTTGAAATTAAAGATGTGGAATTGCCTGATACGATGAAACGCGCAATGGCTAAACAAGCGGAAGCGGAACGCGAGCGCAGAGCGAAGATAATCAGCGCAGAAGGCGAATTTCAAGCTGCGCAGAAAATATTGGACGCGGCGAAAATAATAGAGCAATCGCCTGTTACTTTGCAATTAAGATTTTTGCAGACTGTAAAAGAAATAGCGGCTGAAAATAATTCTGTGACATTTTTTCCGATACCCATAGAGTTATTTAAGTGGATGTCAAAAGATAAATAATTTTAGATAAGAAAATTTGAATTTATTTGATTTTAATTAATAAATTTATAGCAATTTGGTGTAGAATTTTGGAGGCAATAGATGCAAGCAAATAATGTTTTTGTAATAACTGAAAATAATGTTAATGAGGTTTTGAAGCAATCTGTAAAGATTCCGATGCTTCTGCTTTTCTGGGCTGAACAAGTGCCGGAAACCGTAAGATTCAAGGTGCAAATAGAAAATATGATTAATAAGTATAATGGCCAAATTTTATTAGGATTAGTGAATGTCGAGCGCGAACAGCAGATAGCGATGTATTTAGGAATAAGCGGAATTCCTGAATTAAAATTGATAATCAAAGGCAGAGTGGTTGACGAACTCGAAGGCGTAGTATCAGAAAAAGAATTATTAGACTTTATCAGCAGGCATATAAAACTAAAAAAATCAGAAGAGCAAAGCACTTTTGACGATATAAAAAAAAGAATCATAAATTTTGATTTTGACGGAGTAGAACGCGAATTATTAGCGCTTTCAGAAAAAGATAAAAATAATGAGAAGATACTTATTGAACTTGTTAAATATTATTTATTGACAGGCAATATTGATAAAGCGGAAGAACTATCGCAAAACATAGTTGACAAAGAATCGAAATTTTTAATAGACGCGATAGATTTTTGGCGATTGCATAATGACGCAAAAAAGCAAAAAAAAATTGATATTAATAATGCAGATTATGATACTAAATTAATTTTAGCGTTAAAAAAAATATTAGAAGATAAAGATTACGAAAAAGCAATGGCGATATTATTAGAATTAATAAAACAAAACAAAAACTATAAAGAGCAGATCGCGCGTAAAGCGTTAGTATCGATATTTACAATTTTAGGACAATCAAAAAAAATAGAAGAATACAGGAATCAATTATACAATTTACTTTTTTAGGAGCGAGTGATGGTTAATATTTATCATTTGAATATTAACAAAAAACAGATAAAAAATGCAAAGTTAGCTATAATACCCGGCGACCCGGCGCGCGTGCCAAAGATAGCGCTGGCTCTTGATAGGAATAGCGTGGAATTAGCGTTTAATCGCGAATATCGCACATATTTGTCAAAAGTAGGAAATGCTTATATTTTAACCACATCAACAGGCATCGGCGGTCCATCAGCGACAATAGCGATAGAAGAATTAGCGTATTTAGGCGTGGAGAAATTTTTGCGCGTAGGCACAACCGGTTCAATCCAAAAAGGTTTAAAAGTCGGAGATATAGTAATAACAACAGCAGCAGTGCGATTAGATGGCGCTTCTGCGCATTATGCTCCGCTCGAATATCCTGCTGTCGCAGATTTTTATATTACTCGCGTGTTAGTAGATACAGCGGAAAAATTAAAATTGAATTTTAAAGTGGGAATTACCGCATCGTCAGATACATTTTATCCGGGGCAGGAAAGATACGATTCATTTTCAGGTTATGTTATTCGCAGATTTCAAGGCAGTATGAAAGAATGGCAAAAATTAAATGTTTTAAATTATGAAATGGAATCATCTGCTGTGTTTACAATATGCAGTGCGCTGGGCTTGAAAGCCGGGTGCGTTGCCGGTGTTGTAGTGAATAGAACAGATGCCGAACGGATAGACCATTTTGTTGTCAGTCGCTGCGAAGAAAACACTATAAATTTAGTAAAAGAATCTGTAACTAAAATTTTGGCATTGTAGAAATTAGTTTGAATTGATTATATATGAGTTTTGAGAAAAAAATAGAATTTCGTTTAAAAATTATTTTATTTTTATTTTGTTGTTTTGTTTTGCTTTTGATAATTAATTTAAGCAAAATGATGCTGTTTAGCAATTTGAACGAGCCGGAAGAAGATACGCTATTAGAACGTTTAACTAAGGAAGAAAAAAAGAAAACAGCTAAATTGCCGTTAAATATAATCAAACCAAAAGAAATTAGCAGTATAACCTTACCGCGCGGAATGATATATGCTCGTAATCTTGAAAAATTAGCGTTTTCTGTAAAGAAAAAAATATTAGTATTAGATAAACGAAAGGTAATAGAAGATAAAGGCGCAGTAGCGATATTATCAGAAATATTAAATACTACATACGAGGAATTAAACAAAAAATTTCATTCTACAAATAGAAATTGGATAGAATTAGTCGATGACCTTGACGATGAAAAATTATTAGATGAAATCCGCCGCAGATTGAAAAAATACGAAAACGCATTTGCTTTTCAAACTAAATATAAACGCGTGTATCCGCACAAAAATTTTTTGTCGCATATAATAGGTTATGTTTCGCGCGATAATCGAGGATTATATGGTATTGAAGCTGCAGCAGATGATGTGCTGAGCGGTAGAAACGCAAAAAATAAGATATTTCAAGAGCCGATAGGCATTTTATTTTACGACAAAAAAATCTTGTCGAGTTTTTCAGGCAGTAATGTTGTTTTAACAATAGATTTCAATATTCAGCAGATAGTAGAGCAGGAATTGGATTTAATACAATCGTATTACCATCCGAAAAGCATCACTTGTATAGTAATGCGTCCAAAAACAGGTGAAATATTGGCGCTCGCTAATCGTCCTGATTTTGATCCTAATGAAGTTAATAAAATTACTGACCCGGAAGTATTAAGAAATTATGCGATAAGCGATTGGTATGAACCGGGTTCAACGCAAAAAATAGTTACTGCGGCATTACTTGTAAATGAGGATTTAGTAGATGATTCTAAAATTATTAATTGTCCCGGCAGATATAAGATTTATGAACACACTTATCATTGTTTTAATAAAGTAACCCACGGAGATCAGACATTTGCGCAGGTGATAGCTAATTCTTGCAATATAGGTATAATAAAATTAGTAGCGAATGTCCCAAAAAATTTGATTTATAAATATTTATTGAATTTTGGATACGGCATAACAACCGGATTAGGATTGATTGGTGAACGCGCTGGGGCAGTAAAGCCGCCGGAACGCTGGTCAGGGTTGTCTAAATATTCTATTAGTATAGGTCAGGAAATAACAGTAACAGCGCTGCAATTGATAAATTCATTAATGGTAATACCTAACGGCGGAGCGTTATTACAGCCGCGGTTGATAAAGGAAATACGCGATGATAATAATAATGTTGTGATTTCAAATGATACTCCGATAATTATAAGACAAGCGATTTCTGAAAAAACAGCTAAGCGCGTGTCAAGATATTTGATGGAAGTAATTGAAAGTGGTGGCACTGGTCAAAAAGCTAAAATAAAAGGAATAGCAGTAGCAGGAAAAACCGGGACAGCGCAAACTATTGACCAGCAGACAGGCGGTTATAGCAAAGAAGATTCTATTGCATCATTTTTCGGATATTTTCCAGAAGATAAACCTGAATATGCGATTTTAGTGATAGTCAATCAAGCAGGAAAAGGCGCATCCGGCGGATTAACTGCTGCGCCTGCGTTTAAAAATATTGCAGTGCGAATATTGGAATACAAAGAAAATTATCCGGTCAGCGATATAAAAACAGCGAAAGTTGCGCCAATTTATGAAAATGACGATTATATTGAAATTAACAAAAGAGAAAACGCCTTAAAAAATAAAAATACAGTAGATATTCGATTAGACCGCGAAAAAAATCATCTGATGCCGGATTTAACAGGCAAATCTAAACGCGAATGTCTTAATATTTTATCTGAAATTTTAAAAGAATATAATATAAATTTGAAAATAGAAGGCGCGGGCTATTTATATTATCAAAGTATAAAGCCGAATAATATTATAAAAAAAGAGCAAACGCTCATTTTAAAATTTAGAGGGTGAAAAAAATGGAAACACAAAATCAAGATTCTATTATAGAAATTACAATTAGAAAAGCAATGAATTTTATGAAAAGATATTTTTTGACTGGAATGGTTATAGTAGCGCCGATTACTGCAACTTATATAATTTTGAAATTTTTGTTTTTGTTTATTTATAATAATTTGCCGAAAAATATTTTGTATTATGTTGTACCTGAATATTTTCACGATTCTATTTTGATAAAATATTCAGATGTATTGGTATCATTTGTAGTTACTTTTATTTCAATAATTTTAATTGGTTATTTTTTCTCTAATTATTTTGGTAGAAAGATGATTGAACTAGGCGAATATATATTAGATAGATTACCGTTAGTAAATAAGATTTATTCAATTTTAAAACAGATAGTAGAGCAAATAGTGAATAATATGCGAACTACTTCAAGCGCAGGTCATAAAGTGGCATTAGTGGAATTTCCGCGAAAAGGAGTAAAAGCAATAGGGTTTGTGACATCAAAAGCGTCGTGGTTGAAAAGCAGCACAACAGAAGAAGATGAATATTATAATGTATTTATACCTACTACCCCTAATCCGACTTCTGGATTTCTTGTTATAGCGCATAAAAGTGAAATAGAGTTTGTTGATATGACAATGGAAGAAGCAATGCGGTATATTATTTCTGCTGGTATGGCTTACGGCGAAAAAAAATAATGAAATGACTGGCGGACTTTTAGAAAAAAATATTTTGTTTTTAAAAGGAAATTATTTTGAGTTTTTTAAATTTTTAACAGAATACAATGCCGCCGCGCAAAAATCAAACCTGAAATTTTCTATAAAAATCCAAGATTCTGATGCTGCAATAGTAGAATGTTTTGTTAATGACGATAATAAAAGTTTGTATTTTGAAGGCAAATATAATCCGAAATTGACATTTGAGAGATTGATAAAATCCGAATATTCTGAAAATCTCGATGCTTATTTTGTAATGGAATTTTTAGGTGGCTATGAAATAAAAAAAATTATTGAAATTATGAAAAATAATAAAATTCACATAGTATATTTAATTTTTTATCCTGAAATTTTTTATGAAATAATAAGATTTATAGATATTAGTTTTTTGAAAAATTTTAATGTAGATTTTGTATTTGGCAAAAATAAAATAGAATTTAATGAAAGATTAGCGCTGATAAATTTAAAATTTAGAGATGGGCGAATTATAGTGCGGCAAAATGTTTTGAAAATTTTGAAAGAACGCGGTGATTATTTAGAAATAGTTGAATATTTAGAACGAAAATTGCACAGTAAAAATTTTGCTGGCAAATTTGGAGGGATAGTAGAAGAAAATATTTGGAAAAATAAAGAATATTTAAAATTAGATAATGGCATAAAAAAATTAAAAACTAAAAAATATAAAAATACAGCATTGTTAGTAGGCGCTGGTAGTTCAGTAGATTATCATTTAGCGGAAATTTCTGAATATCGAAAAAAATTGACTATTTTTGCAGTTGACGCGGCATTGCCGATATTACTTGCAGCCGGGATAATACCTGATTTTGTTATTACTATTGACCCGCAAAAATATTGTCTGGATTTTTTTGAAAATGCTTGTGATTTGGATTTTGTTTTAGTTTTTACGCCGTATAGTTATTATGAAATTATAAAGCAGCATAAATTTGAAAAATATTATATTTATTCGTATCCGCATAAAATACTTGAAGGATGTCTAAAAAATTATAATTTACAATTAGATGAAGAAAGCAAATTATCTGGCGGTGCTGGCGTATCTTTATATGCTCACGATTTAATTGCATATTTGAATTTTGAAAAAATAATTATTGTAGGTCAGGATTTTGGATTTATTGATAATCATCTATATTCCAAGAATAGCATTTATTACAAAAAAAAATGTAATTCTGAAAATAAATTTTTTACGCTGGAAACAGATTTTTTTTTGAGATTGATAGAAGAGCAAGCGACAATAATAGATAATATTTATACCACTCAGTGTTTGAAAAAATATTTATTTGAATTCGAAAAAAAAATCATTGAAAATATTGATAAAATAAAGTATTATCATTTATTGCCGATAGGTTTGAATGTAAGAAATACTATAAAAATATCAACACTAAAAAATGTGATAATTTAAAAAATAAATAAATATTAAAAATAACCTTATTTTAAGAAATTGATAATTAAATAAAATTGTAAAAAAAACAAAAAAAAGTTGACAAAAAATAAATTTTGGATTATATTATAATGCTAAATAGGAATAAAAATTTTTTAGGAGGTATATATTATGAAAAAAGCAAGATTATTTTTAGTATTAACCGCGATATTATCGTTGTTAATGGTAAGCGCTGTAAGGGCAGAATTACCTTTACGCAAGACTTCTATTACACCTTACAAGTATTTAATAAGCGAAGCTGAAAAACAAACCATAGTCAACTGGTTTAGAAACGCAAGTCAATATCAATGGGAAAACGTGGCGAAATTAAGTCCTACATTATATGCCAAATTAGTAAAATATAATATGCAAGCACTTATTACAAATTGGGATGATTTTTGGGGCACTGCTGGAATATCAGCTAGCGTAGTAAATCAGATAGCGAAAGTAACAGGAGTATTCAAATATCCTCAGGACAAACATTGGGCAAAATTTGCGTATAGAATGACAGATTCAGAAAAACAGAAATGCGTTAATTGGGTAAATAATGCAAGTTCAGGAGAGTTAGCAGCAGCTGGATTAGGCGCTACAGCAATTGAAAGAATATTAACAGGTCGTCCATTTTCCAATTTTGTAGATTTATGGACTACAAAAGGTATGAGCGATACTAATATGCGTAAGATAGCAGTTGCAGCAGGCGCATTTTATTGGGTACCTGGCAGTATAAAAACAGAAAGTTTATTCAGTATTGGACCAGCTTATCGTGCAAAATTAGCAGCAGCGCCATTAAATATTTTAACATTACAGGCATTATTAATGTGCGCTCGTTATGATGAATGGCGCGGTGAAATTGCGCGGACAATAAGCGCAGGTTCAGAACCAATGGTAAAAGGGCTTGTATTAAGTTGGGCGAAACAAGCGTCAATTAGAAGATTACCTGGTTGTGGCGAAGCATATGGAGAATTATTAATGAAGGTTGCAAAAGAAAAGAAAGTTGATTTAGCAAAAATGAGTGTATTTAAAAATCAAAGCGCTGCTCAATTAAGAGCATGGTGTCAAGAATATTTAGCTGCTTACAATGAAGAACATCCAACAGCTGTAATAGGAAATATCCCGACAGAAGCTACTTTTCAAAAATGGATAGATACAGCAGCTGGATTACCGGATATATTAGTTTATTAAAAAAACATTTAGCTGTATAATTTTTATTAAAAAAGCCGATTTATTCAAAAATTTTGAATAAATCGGCTTTTTTTATTTTTTCTACAAATATAAAACTTGTTGATATAAATAAAAGAAATTTATTATCAAGTATTCGATGAATAAGATAAATAGATATTTTTTAATTTTTCGCAATATTCAGACCAATATTCATATTGAATAGTTTCATTAGTTTTCCAATCGAATTCATTTTTAATAATTGCATTTATACGAATTAGCCAGGCATTAATATCAAGCGGCAAAATATTTTTACAATTAATTATTTCTTTTGCGGCAGGATAATCAGAGCAAATTACCGGTATCTGAAAATATTGCGCTTCGATAACAGGCAGTCCTACGCCTTCGTATAGCGAAGGGTATAATAATATTTTTGCATTTTCATACACGACTTTTAATTCTTCGTAATTTAATTTTTCTAATAAAACAATATATTTTTTATCTGCTAATTTATATTTCCAGCCCTTATTTCCAACAATTACTATTTTATAATCAGCGCTGTATTTTTCAATAAATTCGTTCATTAATTTTATTAAAAAATTAATATTTTTGCCAGGCTCTAACGCACCGACAAATAAAAAATAATTATTAGGCAATCCAATTTTTTTTTTAATGTCTTCTTTTTTTAATTCAGAAATTTGAATATTAGTCAAGAAAAAATTTATAGAATATGGTATTATAATAATTTTATTTTTTTCGATATTATAATATTCAATCAAATCATCAGCAGTTGTTTGAGTAGGTACTAATATTTTATTTGCCGCGCTGATGCTTTTTTTGATAAAATATGAATAATATATTTTTTTTGCGAATGTATAGCGCGTTGGATATTTTTGGAATATTATATCGTGCAGAGTTAATATTTGCGGTTTTTTATAATGTATCGGGCATATATTAGAAAAAGAATGCAAAATATCAAATTTTTCAGAATTTAAAATTTTTATGAATTTATATTGTTCAAAAAAAATGCGATGATATATTGATTGAAATTCAAAAAAACAAAATTTAATTTTTGCGCTGTTAGACGGATATAATTTTAATTCTGTTAATTTTGATTTTATTGCATCTTGACAGAAAATTGAAATATTTAGATCTCCGCAATTTTTTAATAATTGATTTAATATATTAAAAGCATATACTGCTGCACCGGAATATGGCGATTGTATAGAAAGCAGATTAATAGCGATTTTCATTTTAAATATTTTTTGTAATAGTGCATATATTTATTCAGCATTTTTTCGAGAGTATAATCTTGCGATTGATTTTTCAAATTTTCGCAGAATTTATTATAAAGTTCGTTATCATTAACTAACAGATTAATTTTTTCTGCAAATGATATATAATCCGCGACAGGCAGCACAAAGCCGGTGCAGTTATCTTTTACAATTTCATTTAATACTGGAATATCTGATACAATAGCCGGTTTGATAAATTTTTGAGATTTGAGTAATTGCATTGGAAAATCGCAATATCTATAAGTCATAAGTATAATATCAGCGGCATTAATAACATCATTTGGCGAATAGTAATTTTCTATTACTGCGACATCGTCGTTTATTGAATGCATATATAAATAATTTTGCAGCGCTTCGCTTTGTTCGCCGTAAATCGCAAATTTTACAGGCGCATCAGAATGTTCTATTTTCATTGTTTGCACAATTTTAGCAAATATATCAAAACCGTTTTTCAATCTCTCAAATCTACCGATCAGACAAACGATTTTTATTTCTTTTGTATATATGCCGATCACTCGTTTTCTAATTTTTTTTACTTCTTCTTCATTAAATTGGATTGATTTATAGTCAATGCCCGGCTTAATATAAGTCATTTTTTTAGGATGGATGCCTGCGTTCAAATAATCGCTCAAAATATTTTTTGTAATGCAAAATGAAAAGTCATTTTCATCAATAATTTTTTTTTCTAAAAATGCTTTTATATGTTTCAGAAAATGCTGGCGGAATTCTAAAAATTGCGGAAATAGCGCGGAATAGCGCGAACCTAATAATATTATTTTTTTCGGAAAATTAGATAATGCCAATGCTGCTATGAAATTGCTAAAAAAATCATGACAGTGCACTAAATCAAATTTTTTGATTTCAATAAATTCCTGTAATCTCTTAATTGTTTTGTATATATTCCATTTAAAAAAATCAAAGTAGTAGATAATAACATTATGATTTTTTAATTTTTCTAATAGCGGATTATAGCCGGGCGTGATGATTGTAATTTCATAGTCATTGCGTTCAGCCATTGCATAGACTAACAGAAAAAAAATGTATTCCTGTCCTATTTGAAATGACAGTGAATTTTTATTTTGTAAAATATGCAGAATCCGTTTTTTTTCAATCATAAATTTTTATCGCCGTTGTAAAATTAATTTTTTAGTTTGCTGTGTAATTTTTTTAATTCGTCAAATAATTCAGTTATTAAATCAATATCATAATCTTCAAAATTAGCGGTATTTTTCCAAAAATCGTCTAATTTTTTTAAACCGATTTTTTCGTATTCATATGCTTGTAAAAGCATATCTAATTTATCCGCTATTTTGACAAGTTTGCCTTCGATTGTAGTATTATTTTCAAATTCGAGCCAATATTCCAAATATTGTTTCTCAAAATCAAAACCGCTGAAAATATCTTTGAAAGCGGCAATTTCCGCTTTTTGTTTAATATCAAAACCAATGTATTTTGCCGGTTTGAGCGCTAAATCAGTTATAAATGCTTCTGGTATTTCGTGCAGTGTCGCGATTTTTAATAATTTTTCAAAATTAATAGAATATTTATCTTTTAAAATTTCAGCGATAACCAGCGTGATAAAAACAACGCGAAATGAATGCGATGCTACTGTTTCGCATTCAGGTATTCCACGCAATTTCCAGCCCATTCGCGGTATCCGTTTTAAAATACCAATATTCTCTAATAATTCTATAATTTTTGCAATTTGTTTTTTATCTTTTTTTGACATTTTGCGTCCTTGTTGTATTAAATATTATTTGCTCGCTGCCGCGCAGCAAGTTGACCGCACGCGGCAAAAATATTTCGTCCGCGACTTCTGCGTATCAGTGCGCGTACGCCATAATAATTTAATTTATTAAAAAAATAATTCAAGCGTTCTGTTGTTGATTGCTGATATTTGCAATCGTCAAAATAATTATGTAATATCAGATTTATTTTCGGCTCTTTGAAATTTTTGCAAAAATCGCGCAAACCAATTAAATCGTCGTCAGTATCATTTACATCTTTTAATAACACATATTCGAATGTTATTTGATTTTTAGGTTTTTTCAACGAATAATATTTTAACGATTCAATTAATGTCTGTAAATTATATTTTTTATTTATCGGCATAAGTTTATTTCTTAATTCATCGGTTGTCGCATTTAACGAGACCGCAAGTTCATAGCGTTTTGGATAATCCGCTAATTTGCGAATGCCGTCTGGTAATCCTGCTGTTGAAATGGTAATACGATTAGCAGCCATACCAATAGAGTAATCAGATGAAATAATATCGCAGGACTTTAAAACATTATCTATATTTTCAAATGGCTCGCCCATTCCCATAAAAACTATATTTGTTAATCTTTTGTTTTCGATTTCTAATATGTCCATCGCAGTTAGTATCTGGTCTATTATTTCAAAACTTGTTAAATTGCGCTGCCATTTAACTTTTGAGCCGGTTGCGCAAAACTGGCAATTTAATCTGCAGCCGACTTGCGATGATACGCATAAAGTATTGCGTTCTTTGTCTGGAATGATTACAGTTTCAATTTTATTGCCGTCATTAAGATTAAATAATAATTTTCGCGTGTTATCGTCATTATCGACAAAAATTTCTTGTAGATTTAATTTATCAATAAAAAAATTTTTTTTGAGTTCTTCGCGCAATTTTTTAGAAATATCAGTCATTTCGTCTATTTCTTTTATTCTTGTGCGATACAGCCATTTAAAGATTTGCACGCTCCGATATTTTTCAGGAGCGTAATTTTTTATTATTTCGGATAATTCTTCTAAATTTAGTCCTTTGAGATTTTGTTTTTCTATCCGTCCACTTAACATTTTATTCGATAAAAATTAGGATTTGAAAATTTAATTTTGAGATTTTTCTTCTACTAATTCTTCGCGTTTTGGAAGCGTAAAATAAAATGTCGAGCCCTTGTTTTCTTCGCTTGCCACCCAGATTTTACCGCTGTGCGCTTCAACTATGCCTTTGCAAATAGATAAGCCGAGCCCGCTGCTTTTCATCATTTTTTTTGCGCGATTTTTGGACGAAATCGCTGTAAATTTATCGAATAAATGAGGTATATCTTCCGCTTTTATGCCGACGCCGTTATCTGCGACAAAGCATTTTATATAATCGTCATTGTAATCTTTTACGCCGATTGTTATTTCGCTGTTTTTATTAGAAAATTTTAGGGCATTATTAACTAAATTAGTAAATACTTCGTCTATTTTTTGGCTGTCAAAATAAATTTCTAAATCTTCTGGAATTTCTACGATTAATTTGAATTTGTATTCTTCGTATGAATATAATGTGATAATATCAAAATAATATTGTCTCAAAAATTCTGAAAAATTGCTCATCATCGCATTTAATACTAATTTTCCCGCTTCTAATTTTGCAGCATCTATTATATTATCTACTAATTGCGATATGCTTTTGCAGCGTTTTAATATGATTTTCAATGATTGCAGATATTTATTGTCCAATTGTCCGTATTTTTGCATTTGTATTAGATAACAATGTCCAATAATGCCAGTTAAATTATTGCGTATATCGTGCGAGGCAATAGATAAAAATATATCTTTGATTTCATTAAGTTTTTGTAATTTTTGGTTTTGTTTATATAAATGTTTTTTTAATAACTGATTTTTTAAAATTAGATTTACGCGCGCAATTAATTCTTTTTCATTAAATGGCTTTGGAATATAATCGTCAGCGCCAGCTTCAAATCCTTCTATTTTATCAGAACTGTCGCTTTTGGCTGTAATCATTACAATCGGTATCTCCTTTGTATTTTCAGAATTTTTCAGCGTTCTACATAAATCAAAGCCGCTGATATCAGGCAGAATAATATCTAATAAAATTAAATTAATGTCATTGTAATTGTTATTTATAAATTCAAGCGCATTAGCGCCGTTGTCAAATTTTATGATTTCGTAGTTTGGATGGATATTTTTAAATATATTTGATATAAGCGTCAAAGTAGGGTGAAAATCGTCAATTGCGACAATTTTAATTTTGTGTTCTTGTAGTATTTTGTTTTCCATAATTTTATCCTAATGGTGATTTAGGCATAAACAAAAATATTCGGCTGAATTCTTCGAATGTTTTTGTTTCTTGCCCTGTAATAAAAAAAATAAAAATATTGAGCAAATAACTTGCGATTGTCCATATAATAATCAGCATTTCAAAATTTGAAATATATTTTCGCGCTTCAATCGCAAACGCTCGCCAAAAATAAAGCAATGGAATAATTAAAATAAAGAAGAAGAGCGGCTCGCACCACAGCAGCGCATTGCCCCATAATAATAATTGCAATAAAAAAATACGCAATAATTCCTGTTGGTCAGTGTATTCCATATTATCGCTTGATACTATATAAAAATTAGTGATTCTAAAAGACAATATATACATAATGTATCCGATATTTAATAAATTTACCAAGCCCCAAATTATATGAAATACAAACATATTTTCAGTATTTTAACGCATTAGATTTTAATAGTTCAAATCCTTTTTTTAGTGCAGGTTCAAGTAAATCGTATTTATCTGTAATTTCCGGCTCGTTTAAAAATGTAAAATACGGCACTTTGATATTTTTTATTGTAAAATAATCAGGGTGCTCTGATGTAAGCGCATCCCAATCGTCGATTTTATATTGGTCCATAATTTTTTGCGGCAGTGCGTGTTGTAAAATGCTGTCTTTTGCGTCAGGATTATATCGGCGATTATTTTTTCTGCACGCTTCTTCAAATGAAACTTTTGTATATACTACCACGCATTTTTTTAAAATATCATCGCTTAATAAATTAAAGGCATTGCGATAGCAATTTTCGCCGCCGCGCGAAAATTCGATGAATAATGTTTTTGTTTTATAAAATTCATCATTATTTTTATATTTTTTGTTAAAAGCATAAGTTATTTTTTTGATGAGAAAATTATATAGAAATTTCTCTGTTACTGAATAGCCAGTTGGGTCTTTTTCTGTATATAATCTTTTTCTGCCTAATTCTTCTAAAATATCGTCTTCTTCGCCTTTTATCCATAAATCTACAAAATCATCGAGCGTTTCGTCGCTTGATATAGCGAATTCTTTAATTCTTTTTTCTATTGGCTGTTTGTAGATAAAATCAATAACTTCTGATTTACCTGCAGCAGGTCTGCCTAAAAAAATTATTATGTTGAAGGTATTATTGGTTATACGCATTTCTCAAACTCCTAAAAAAATCTTTTTGTTTATTTTAGAATAAATAAATTTTTAAGTCAAGGAATTTATAAAAAAAATATTGATTTTATAGAGTATTGATATAATATTCAGAAGATAATTTTTTGATTTTTAGGATTTGATAATAATGCTGAACACAGTAAAAGGCGTAAAAGATGTATTTGATAGCGATTTAGAATTATTTAGATTTATAGAAAATACTTTTGTCAAAATATCTCAAAAATTTGGATACAGCGAGATTCGCACGCCGATAATAGAATATACAGAATTATTTAAGCGTGGTATTGGCGAAACGACTGATATTGTTGAAAAGGAAATGTTTACAATGGCTGACAGTAAAGGTCGGACAATCAGTTTGCGTCCTGAAAATACTGCCGGCGTGGTGCGAGCGTATATAGAGCACGGATTATTTAATAATGCAGGATTATCAAAATTTTTTTATATAGGTCCGATGTTCAGACGCGAGCGGCCGCAAGCAGGAAGGTTGCGTCAATTTCATCAAATTGGCTGCGAAGTATTCGGCGCAAATTCTGCGATGCTCGATGCGGAAGTAATTATTTATGCGGCGCAGTTATTAGAAAATTTAAAAATTGCAAGCGCTAATTTTGAAATACAGATTTCTTCTGTCGGCTGTGAAAATTGCAGACCGCAATATAACAAAAAACTTGTTGATTATCTGACAGCGGAAAAAAATAAACTATGCGAAACCTGTAATATTCGTATTTACAAAAATCCGCTGCGAGTATTAGATTGCAAAGAAGAAAGGTGTCAGAGCGTAATTGTCGCAGCGCCGAAAATAATTGAAAATTTATGCGATGACTGCAATATTTTTTTTGAAGAATTACAGGGCTTTTTGAAAATTGCTAATATTGATTATCAAATCAACAAAAGATTAGTGCGCGGACTGGATTATTATACCGGCACTGTATTTGAATTTGTTTGCAAAGAAGGATTAGGCGCGCAAAATACGATATTAGCAGGCGGCAGATATAATAATTTAGTTAAGCAGTTAGGCGGTCCGCATACTCCAGCAGTTGGCTGGGCTGCTGGTATTGAGCGTTTGATATTAGCGTTAACTAATAATAAATCAGATATTAAAAACATAGAAAATCCTGTAAAAAAAATTTTTATAGTTATTGATAAAACAATAAAAAAACAGGGCTTTGAAATTTTTTGTAATTTACGAAATAACGGAATAGATATTAATTGCGATTATGAATGTAAGAGTTTTAAATCGCAATTTCGATTAGCAAATAAATTAAAATATCGCTATGTTTTAATTTTAGGAGAAGAAGAAGCGAAAAATGAAAATATCAAATTAAAAGATTTTGATTGCGGCTGTGAGACGATTATAAAGCTAAGCGAATTAACAACAAAATTGAAAAATTTATAAAAGAAAGTATAATCTAAAATTTTTTGAGATATATTTTAAGGAGTTATAATAAAATGAAAAGAACAAATTACTGCGCGGAATTGAGCGCTGCTGATATTGGTAAAAATGTGGCAGTCTGCGGTTGGGCGCATCGCCGTAGAGACCACGGCGGCTTGATATTTATTGATTTGCGTGATAGAAGCGGATTATTGCAAATAGTATTTAATCCTGAATATTCAGTAGAAGCGCATAAATTAGCGCATACAATTAGAAGTGAGTATGTGTTAATGGCAAAAGGGAAAGTAATCAAACGCAGCGATGAAACAATCAATCCGAAAATGAAGACTGGCGAAATTGAAATTGCAGTTAATGAATTGACAATATTAAATACAAGTAAGACTCCGCCATTTGCGTTAGACGATGACAGCAAGATAAACGAAGATTTGCGGCTGAAATATCGGTATTTGGATTTGCGGCGCGAGAATGTAATGTTTCCGTTTTTAGTGAGACATAAAGTTGCGAATATAGTTAGAAATTATTTGAATGATAATAATTTTTTGGAAATTGAGACGCCGATGCTTACAAAAAGTACGCCGGAAGGTGCGCGCGATTATTTAGTACCGAGCCGCGTGCATCCCGGTAAATTTTTTGCGCTACCGCAAAGTCCGCAATTATTCAAGCAATTATTTATGGTCGCTGGATTTGACAGATATTTTCAAATAGTCAAATGTTTTCGAGATGAAGATTTGCGCGCAGACCGTCAGCCAGAATTTACGCAGATTGATATGGAATTATCGTTTATTGAAATTGATGATATATTCGAGATAATCGAAGGTATGCTTTACAAAATATTCAAAGAAATACGCGGCATAGAAATTTCATTGCCAATTCGCAAAATGGATTATTTTGAAGCGATGGATAAATACGGTTGTGATAAACCGGATTTAAGATTTGGGCTGGAATTAAAAGAAATTACTGATTTAGCAGCTGATTCGGATTTTCAGGTTTTTAAAAATGTCGTGCAGTCCGGCGGAATAATAAAAGGAATAACTGTGCCAAATGGCGCGTCGCTTTCGCGCAAAGAAATTGATGATTTGATAACTTATGTCGGAAATTATGGTGCCCGCGGAATGGCGTGGTTTAAAGTTACAGAAAACGGTCTTGAATCAAATATCAAAAAATATTTTAACGACGAATTATTAAAAAAGATTCAAGAACGGATGGTAGCGAAAATTGGCGATTTAGTTTGTTTTGTCGGCTCTACTCCAAAGATTACAAATTTTGCCTTAGCAAATTTGCGATTGCATTTAGGGGAAAAATTAGGACTTATAGATAATGATAAATTTGAGTTTGTATGGATTTATAATTTTCCGCTATTTGAATATGACGAACAAACAAAACGCTACGCTGCGATGCATCATCCGTTTACTTCACCAACTGATGATACTATTGAATTTATGGAAACAGCGCCGGACAAAGTGCGCGCTAAAGCATACGATATTGTGCTAAATGGTAACGAATTAGGCGGCGGGTCATTGAGAATATATCGTAATGATATTCAGAAAAAAATGTTTAAAATTTTGAATATAGGCGAAGAAGAAGCTGAACAAAAATTTGGCTTTTTATTGAACGCATTACAATACGGCGCTCCGCCGCACGGCGGTATTGCATTGGGGATGGATAGATTGATTATGCTGTTAACAGGCGTAGAATCAATACGCGATGTGATAGCGTTTCCGAAAACTCAAAAAGCGTCATGTCTTATGACTGATGCTCCGTCGGTAGTTGAGCCATCGCAATTAAAAGAATTATTTTTGAAAATAACAATAGAAGATAAAAAGTAATTGTTATTTTATTAAGTTATAATAACGGAATTTGCTGTTAAAAAAAACCAAATTCCGTTATTATTTTTTTTTGGAGTTGTAAAAATAAAAATTGAAACTATTAGTTTGTTATTTTGATATAATTAATTTAAAGCAGTGGCGTAAAAATTATAATTTCGGTATAGGCGCTATATCGGCATATTTAAAGAAAAACGGCTTTGATGTCCAATTATATTACATTTCAGAAATCCCACAGTTTGAATTTTTAAAAAAAATATTTTCAGAATATATGCCGGATTTGATTGGTTTTTCTTTTACATCTGCGCAAGCGCAGTATGTTAAACAATTAGCTAAAATGTTCAAACAAATTTCAGATATTCCGATTATTGCCGGCGGCATACATACAATAATTTGTCCAGACGAAATTATCAATATTCCAGAAATAGATATGGTTTGCGTATGCGAAGGAGAGTTAGCGCTTGCGGAATTATTAACTAAAATCGCGCAATCATCAAACTATTTTGAAATTGACGGAATATGGTATAAATCAAACGGAAAAATAATAAAAACAAAAAACCGAAAATATATTGAAGATTTAGATATTATTCCGTTTGGCGATAGAGATTTGTTTAATTATAGCGAAATGTATGAACCTAAAATCGAGAAGCGTGCGCCGTATATTTGTTCGCGCGGTTGTCCGTATGATTGTTCATATTGCGCTAATAAAGTAGTGCGTGAAAATTTACGATTACCGTCAAAAATCCGGTTTCATTCAGTTGATTATGTAATCGAAGAATTAAAATATCTAGTGAAAAAATATGAAATTCAATATTTTAGATTTGACGATGATATTCTACCGATAAATATGCAATGGTATGAAAATTTCATCAAAAAATATAAAGAGCGTATAAATCTGCCGTTTTCTTGTAATATGCGTTTTAATTTGATTAATGAAGAAGTTTTGAAATTATTGGTTTTTGGCGGCTGCGACCAA
Organism: bacterium; assembly: GCA_029551925.1. GTDB lineage: Bacteria > JAGOBX01 > JAGOBX01 > JAGOBX01 > JAGOBX01 > JAKPEO01. Next base: position 76,486 of record JAKPEO010000124.1, on the reverse strand, counting down.
ATACAAATAGGAATCGAAAGCGGAAACGAAGAATATCGCAAACAATTTTTACATCGTAATATGTCGCAAGATATGATTATAAAAAATATGAAATTGATTAATAAATACAATTTAAAAATGTATGCTTTTAATTTGTTAGGTGGCCCGGAAGAAAAACCGATGCAGATATTAGATACAATAAAATTAAATGCTCTTGGAAATGTTAATATGGTGCAATTGTCAATAATGAATGTTTATCCCGGCACTTATATTTATGACTATTGCAAAAAAAATAATTTGCTGTATGACGATTATGATAAGATACCAAGTTATTTCGATGATAAGCCGGTAATAAAAAATCCGTATCTGCCGTTTGAATTATTGATTTTTTATAAAAATAATTTTTTTAAACTTATGAGATTTTATAAAAAAGTTTTTAGATTACCGCAGCCATTTATGAAAATAACTTGTAGTTTTTTTGATTTTATGTTTACTCGTCAATGGATAATTAAGATTTTTCCGATATTTCAGCAAGCAATGTATTTTTATCGCAATATAAGAAATATTCTGCTTTTTAAGCCATTAGTTAAAAAGAATGCTGAGATTATCGAAGGCGTAGGAAAAAATTAAATTTATAATTATTTATTTTCTGAGATTTGAGTAAGGATTTTTGTTACATCTTCAATATAAAATGGCTTTTGGATAAAAGCATAAGCGCCGAGCGCATTTATTTTTTCTAATTCAAGACCTATCTGCCCGGATATAAAAACTATCGGCACCTGGTAATCTATTTTTTTTATTTCTTTCAGTATTTTTTCGCCGGTCATTTGCGGCAATAACATATCTAAAAATATAACATCTAATTTAGTTTTTTGCGCTAAATTCAGCGCCTCTGCGCCAGTGAGCGCACTATATACTTCGCAATTATGCAATTTTAATATTCTTGTCATTGAATTTAAAATAAATTGTTCGTCATCGACAATTAAAACCTTTAATTTTTTATTACCGTTTTTTTCTGAAATTGTTTTTTTTGACGACTCGATTATTTTTTTTTCAAATTCTTTTTCAGGTAACGGAAGAGTAATGATGAATGTCGAGCCCGCGTCTTTTTTGCTTTCTACGCTGATTGCGCCATTATGATTTTGTATTATTGTTTGAGTTACAGATAATCCTAAACCGCTGCCTTTTATTCCTAAATCATCTTGTGAATATGCGCCTTTTGTAGTGAAAAATGGATTAAAGATTTTATCGATATTTTCTGGCGCTATTCCGATGCCGTTATCGGAAATTTTTATTAAAACATTATTGTCTCGCGTTTCTGTTGAAATAATTATTTTTCCTTTTTCTTTTGGGATAATAGCGTGACGCGCATTGATTATTATATTTAAGAATACCTGCTGGAATTGCCCAGTATCAATTAATACATCATTAGTATTATTATAGCGTTTTTCTATTTCTATATTTTCCAAAAACAATTGCTGTTCTTGTAATTTTAAAACTTTATCAATAATATTTTCGATTTTAGTTAATTCTCGTTTTGGCGCAGATGGTTTGGCAAATGCCATCATATTAGAAACAATATCAGCACCGCGTTTGACAGTGTCGTAAATAATTTTTATTAAATTAGGCAAAGGTTTGTTTTCTTCTAATTCCATTAATAAAGCAGTATTATAAATTATAGTCAGCAGATTATTAAATTCATGCGCTACGCCAGCGGTTAGTTGCCCAACTGCCGATAATTTTTCCGAATGTATTAATTGTTCCTGCAATAATTTTTGGTCTGTAATATCTAAACTTGTTTTTATGATTTTTATTAGATTATTGTTATCATCAAAAATAAGCGCGCCGCTGCTGCGTATCCATCTGATATTTCCGTTAGGCATTACAATTCTAAAATCAAGTTTATTGAATGCTTTTTTGGTTTCTATTGCATTTTTTAAGGTGTCTAAGACTTTTTGTTTGTCTTCTGGAAATACTATATTTATAAAATCGTCGAATGTTTTTAAGTCAAGTGCATAGATTTTTTTTATATATGTGCCGGGGGATAATTCGTTAGTTTTGATATCCCATTCGTATATTTCCATTTCCGCGCTTTCTTTTGCTAATTCTATTTTTTTTAAATTATTTTTTAATATTTCATTAAGCGCTTTTAGTTGCTGCTCTGCTGCTGTTAAATGTTGATTTTTGGCTTTGAGTTGTTGTTCGTTTGCTAATAATTGTTGATTAGTTGCTTTTAGTTGCTGTTCGTTTGCTAATAATTGTTGATATGCTGCATTTAATTCTTGTGTCATTTTATTTTTTTCTGTTATATCCATTATGGCGCCAATTAAACCAGAAGGTTGACCATCAGAATTTAATATTGTTGCTTTATGAAAAATTACATCGTGTATTTGTCCTTGTGCATCTTTGACTTTGCTTTCATATATCTGCGTGCCAGGTTTTTCAAATAATTCTACATCTTTGGCGTGATATATTTTTGCCAATTCTGGGGGATTTATGTCAAATACGTTTTTACCTATTAATTCTTCTTTTTTTTTGCCAAAAAAATCTTCAAATGCTTTATTAAATAGTTGATAGCGACCTTCAATATCTTTATAAAATATAGGAATAGGTATTCCTTCCATTAATTTTATAAGAAAATTTTCTTGCTCTTTAATTTTTTCTTCTGCTTTTTTGCGAGCTGTAATATCTTCAGAAATACCTAATAAATATATCGGTTCGCCCTTATCATTATATAGCGGTATTTTTTGCGTGTGCAAAAATTTAACACCATTAGGAGTATTTATCGGTTCTTCTTCGATAATAAAATGTTTTTTTTTGGTCAATACTTCTTTATCTATACCTGTAAAAAAATCTGCTTGCTCTTTTGGGAAAAAATCATAGTCGTTTTTGCCTAACAAATCGGCTTCTTTGTAGTTCAATAATTTTTCGCCAGATTTATTACATTTGACAAACTTCAAATTTTTCGCTTCTTTAATAAATATCATCAGCGGAATATTATCAATGATATTAGATAAAAAAGCATTTTTTTCTAATAATTCTTTTTCAATTTTTTTTTGAGAAGAAATGTCTATAAATACTGCTTGCATACATATCGGTTTGCCATTATTATCTTTTAATAAATTTGCATTTAATAATATATCAAATGATTCACCATTTTTTTTGCGACCGATAAGCGTGCCAGACCAACAATTGTTTATGCTTATTACTTCTATAACCTTTTTTGCATCTTCTGGATTAACCCAAAAATTAAGTGCAGATTCACCGATGACTTGATCTTTGCTTTCATATCCAAAAAAATTTATAAAGGCATTATTAACATAAAATAATTTTGCATTTAAATCTGCAAATGCTATGCCGTTTATCGCATTTTCAATTGCAGTGATTTTAATTAAATCTTCTATGTCTTTATGTTTGTTAAATAATTCAAAAATTTCCATAAAGATTTTTTTAATTTTTTAAAGTTTTACTTCTGGCAATTCTTCAAGCGCTTTATTTATGGCTTCTTGCGGTAATTCATAATTAGTCAATAAACCGTTCATATATTTTTCATAAGATACCATATCAAAATGTCCATGACCGCTTAAATTAAATAAAATTATTTTTTCTTCATTTTTATTTTTGCATTCAATTGCTTTGTCAATAGCGCATCTAATAGCGTGTGTTGACTCTGGCGCTGGTATAATACCTTCTGTTTTAGCAAATAATGCGCCTGCTTCAAAAACCGGTATCTGATGATAAGCGACAGCGTTAATTAATCCGAGTTCTTTGACATAACTTACTAACGGCGCCATTCCATGATAGCGTAAACCGCCAGCGTGTATAGCAGCAGGAATAAACGAATGACCTAATGTATGCATTTTTATTGCTGGTGTCATTTTAGCAGTGTCGCCGTAATCGTAGGCGTATTTGCCGCGAGTGATAGTCGGACAAGAAAATGGTTCAACCGCAATAATTTCAGTTTTTTTGATTTTATTAATTTTATCTTGAATAAATGGAAATGCAATGCCGGCAAAATTACTTCCACCGCCTACGCAGCCAATAATTATATCAGGATAAATATTCAGTGCTTCAAATTGTTTCTTGCATTCTAATCCGATAATTGTTTGATGTAATAAAACGTGATTTAATACGCTGCCTAATGCATAATTAGTATTTTCATGTGTCACTGCCATTTCTATTGCTTCGCTGATGGCAATTCCTAAACTGCCAGGCGTATCTGGAATTTCTTTTAAAATTGCTTTGCCGTAATTTGTTATTTCGCTCGGACTCGGATGAATCGTTGCACCCCAAAGTTGCATCATAGTTTTGCGAAATGGCTTTTGATCGTAACTTATTTTTACCATAAATACTGTGATATTCATATCAAAAAAAGTACCAGCTAATGCTAAGGAGCTGCCCCATTGTCCAGCGCCTGTTTCTGTTGCTAAATTATTAATTCCATTAATTTTATTGTAATATGCTTGCGGTATTGCAGTATTCGGCTTGTGGCTGCCTGCTGGACTTACACCTTCATATTTATAAAATATTTTGGCTGGAGTATTCAGCGCTTTTTCTAATCTTCGTGCGCGGATTAATGGAGCAGGTCGCCAGATTTTATAAATTTCATAAACTTCGTCCGGTATTTCTATCCACCGTTCGCGACTAACTTCTTGCATAATCAAATCTTTTGGAAATATCGCAAGTAATTCTTCCGGAGTAGATGGTTGCCCTTTTGCTGGATTGAACGGCGGCGGTATTTCACCCGGTAAATCCGCTTGAATATTATACCATTTTTTCGGTAGTTCAGATTCTGGTAAGATATATTTTAGACTTTTTTCCATAATTAATTCCCCTAGTATACATTAAATGTCAAATTTATTATATTATTATTTTTTTTGAAGTCAATATTTTTGTTTAAAAAAACTTTATATTTTGTAAAAAAAATAAAAAAAATTGTTTTTTTTTTTTTTTTGGGTCTATAATCTATAAAAAAAAATTTAATAAATATTTTGGTATAAGTATTAAATTATAAGGAGTTATTTTTTATGAAAATAAGATTTTATCTTTTAATATTTATATTTTTATTTTTATATATTATATCATTATCTGCTTTTAATATAAATTATCAAGGGAAATTATTAGATAATGATTCAAGGCGAGTGAATACAACTGCTGATATTATTTTTTCTTTGTATAATGTTGCAACTAGCGGGACTGCGTTATGGCAAGAAACTCATAATAATGTAAGTGTCACAAATGGATTATTTAATGTAGAATTGGGGACGATTACGCCGATAAATTTAAAATTTGATAATCAATATTATTTAGGAATAAATATAAATGGCGCTGGTGAATTAATGCCGCGCATAAAGATAAATGCAATTGCTTATGCTTTTAGATCAAGATATTCTGACACTGCTGCATATTTAGAAGATAATGCGGGCGCGGCTGGCAGAATGACAATCAATGACACATTAATAATTAGCCAAAATGTAATAATAACCGATGACGGCAAGATAGGTGTCGGCACGCTGACGCCGAGCGAGCAAATAGAAGTAACAGGCAACATCAAAGCGAGCGGCAATGTAAATGCTGCGGCATTTATCGGCGACGGCGCGCAATTAACTAATTTAGGGGCTACAACATTAGTTGATGGTTCAGTGCGCAGTCATCACATCTTAAATGAAACAATAATAAATGATGATATATCGCAGACAGCAAGTATCTCTCCAACAAAAATAGATACAGAAGCATTACGTCTCGGCGATACGCAGATATTGTTCGGTTTGAATGCTCAAAAAATCGGCGCTGGCAATGTAGATAATACAGAATTTAATTATTTAGACGGAGTAATGGCGCCATTGCAGACGCAGATAAATGCGCTTTCAGAAGATACCAACGGATTATTAGCGCGTGTAGAATCGCTCGAAAGCGATAGTCATAATACAGAACAACGATTACTTGTATTAGAATCGGACTCGCAAAATACAGAATTACGTTTACAAGATTTAGAAAGCGATTCAGAAAATACGGAAAATCGGTTATTATCATTAGAAGCTGATTCGCAAAATACAGAATTACGTTTACAAAATTTAGAAGCAGATTCAACTAATGCAGAAAACAGATTCCTTGCTTTAGAGTCGGATCCAGTTACAAAAAGTTATGTTGATGCTGATTCTATTGCAAAATCTGCATTGATAAATACAAAAGCGTCGAGTGATAATCCCACTCTTACTGGAAATATAACATTACCTAGCGGCATTTGGAATTCATCAGGTAATGTCGGTATCGGTACAGCCGCGCCGGCTGATAGTTTGCAGATAGAAGGTAGTATATTGATGATCGATAGCGGAGCAATAAAATTCGGAAATAACAATGTAATGGTTTTAGGGAGTTCATCATCGAATTCATTGATAATTTATACAAACGGTGTAAAACAATTTATAATAACATCAGATGGTAAAGTAGGCATCGGCACTGAAACGCCGGTTCATCATTTAGATATAAATGGTTCAATTCGTTCGCTTAATACGAATAATAGAATTTATTCCGTATATGCTGAATAAAATAATAAAAACATATAATTTTATAGAAATTGATTTATGAAGTTAAATAGATTTTTTATTTCAACTTATGAAAATAAATTCTAAGAAATTATTTACGTATTTGTGTAAGTATTGCGCTTTTTTGTTTTTTGTGCATTTATTTTTCTGCAATATACTTTCGGCTATTGAATTAAGAATAGATTTGTCAACTTACGACGGGTCAGCAGCATCGCCTTGGAATGTAATCCCCTTAGCAAATGCTAACTCCCTAAATTCTAATCTTATTGATTATCTTACAGGTAATGTGACATCAGTATCATTAATCGGCTCCGGCTGGAACGGGGAATGGCATGGTAACGCGTCGCCGTCTTGGAGCGCTACGGGCGCGTCGGACCGTTTGTATTGTTCGAGCGGCTCGGCAAGTTGGACATTTTCAAATTTAGGAACATCAAATTACAGTGTGGAAATAGCAAGTGAAGGCGACGGTTCATATACATATTTTACTGTGAACTCCTTGCAGGCGTCTTACAGCAATTTAGGAAACACAGTATATCCGTGGTATCAAAATAACCCCGTTAACGATTGGCTAATATGGAGTTCAGTCACACCGATCAGCGGACAGATAACAATAAATTGCAGTTTACAATCCGGTTCGTATCTTAATATGAATATGATTAGATTAGTGGAATTACCTACTCCACCGACTGTAACAACGCAAGCGGTTTCAAATATTACGACAACCACTGCTACTGGCAACGGCAATATAACATCGCTCGGTACGTCGAACCCGACTCAGCATGGGCATTGCTGGAATACTGCGCCAAATCCGACAATTGCAAACAGTAAAACAACATTAGGCGCTAAAAGTTCGACAGGCACGTTCACTTCCTCAATAACTGGTTTAACAGCCGGAACACTTTACTATGTCCGAGCGTATGCTACAAATTCGGTAGGCACTGCTTACGGCGCCGAAGTATCGTTCATAACTGTTCCGAATGCGCCGACCGCTAATGTAGCGACAAATATCAATACTTCATCTATAACGGCAAATTGGTCGGCGTCAAGCGGCGCAACCGGCTATTATCTCGATGTTTCTACAGCTAGCGATTTCAGCAGTTTTGTAACCGGTTATAATAATCTAAATGTTGGCAATGTGACTACATATAATATTACCGGCTTAACGCCTTATACTACTTATTACTATCGCGTTCGAGCATATAATACAAGCGGAACAAGTTCTAACTCAAATACTATTAGCGATACAAGTTTGTATAATGGTCCAATTTTTTATGTTAATGATTTATCTTTGACAAACGATATATATACTTCAAAGGCAGGCAGCAATACGATAAATATTGGCAATCAGGAATATCCTTTTTTAACGATAACGCACGCGTTATCGCGCGCATATAGCGGCTGCACAATTTATGTGGATGCAGGCACATATACCGAAACCGTAGTAATAACACAAAACGGTATTTCGCTTATCGGCGCGGATTCAAGTTTGACGATTATCGACCCGCCGGGCGATACTACAATAACAACTCTTTGGGGCATTTATGCTGACACTCAGACGAATTTAACAATAAAAAATTTGCGCGTGACAGACGCGTATTACGGAATTTATATGCTTAATGTAGATTCATCGGTTTTTGATAATATAACAGTTGATTATTGCGGCGGCGGCAATTCGGGCTCATTTTATCTGCTTAATAGCGATTCGAATATTGTTAGAAACTGCAATTTGAGCAGCAATTGGAATCGCGGTTTGTATTTGAATTATTCTCATAATAATTTAGTTTATAATAATCTTTTTGCGCAGAGTATAAATAACGCAGGTATTACATTCGCTTATTCAAACAGCAATACGCTGAATAACAATTATTCATTGAATAACAACGGTTTTGGAATATATGTCACAAATTGTTCAGGTAGTATAATTACCAACAATATAATTTCAGAAAATAATAGCAATGGACTTTATATAAATTACAGTTCAAATGATATAATTACAGACAATATATCATCAAATAACAAAATGGCTGGAATTTTGATAGGTTATTCAAACGGCTGTCAAGTAATGCGTAATGTCGCTTCAAATAGCAGCGATACTGTCAATGGTATTGGTATCAGAATATTAGCATCGTCAAATTTGATATTCACTCAAAACACAGTTGATTCAAATGCAAGTTATGGATTTTATATAGCCGGCGCCTCGTCAAACTGCACATTTGTAATGAATAATTGGATATCATCTCCGACCAATCCGGATTCGGCAGTATATATTGCCGGCGATACGGTTTTTAATTTTACAAATAATTACTGGTCAACAACTGACTCCAATGTAATTAGTTCAAAAATAATCGGGAACGGCGTTAATTATTCTTCATTCCGAACAACAGTGATTGATACTTCGCTAAATGCTGATTCGATTGCGCCGGCTGCGCCGAGTTTTATAAGCGCGGATACTTCGTTTGCTAAACAAATACGATTGCGCTGGACAAAACCTGCGCTTGATGAAAATGGCGGCGTATTAACTGGACTAAATGGTTATAGATTATATCGCGCGCGCAGTATTAATGTAAATGCAACCGGTGATACTTATAATTGGGAAAATTTTCTTATCGCGACTATAACTAATCCTAATGATACAGAATATATTGATATGACTTATACTGCTACGGATACTTATTACTATCGTATTGTTGCGTTTGATTCGCATTTGACCGGCAATGTAGAATTTCAGAACCGCAGCTGGTATTCGCCGAGTTTGCAGGTTTTTGCAAGATATAATTCCTCGCCTGAAACGCCGTTATTATTAACTCCTGTGAATCTACCTGCGCCTTATACTGATTTTACAAACTACGGTAGGACATTAAATGCGCGTCCGAATTTAATTTGGCTGAGCCCAACTGATGCCGACAGCAATAATCTGCATTTTTTAATTTATTGCGACAGCGGTCAAGGAACTACTTTGCTTGCAAATTCAGCGACTGATACTCGCGGCTTTTATTATTATAAAAATAGCAGTTATGAAACATTCACATTAGAAGGCGTTGATTCAACAGTTTATGCCAATACAATATATTACACTCCGCAAATAGATTTTAATGATTCGATTTATATCTGGAGTGTTCAGGCGTATGACAGTGATTTATATAGCGATTCCGCTGAATTGCGGCGTTTCAAAATAGGCGGCAGAATTTGGACAGACACGCCTTTAATAGCCGGACAAACGCTTATAAGAAAAGTGCATATTGACGAACTACGCGAAGAAATAAATTTTGCGCGGAAATTTCGCGGATTATCTATATTTAATTGGACTGACCCAGTAATTACAGCAAATCAAACTATTATCAGAAAAATTCATATTGACGAATTGCGCAATGCATTAACAGAAGCAAAAACTGCTGGCTTAAATATTTCACCTGTCTGGACGCAGACGAATATTATTGCTGGCGAAACTCTTATCAAAAAAATTGATTTTGAGGAACTCCGTGAAAAATTAAAACAATAAAGCTTATCATTTATTATTTTTGTTTTTTATTTCAATGTAGAGTGCGTTTAATCTGCTGCTTTAGATAATTCGTCAAATATTTTTTTATTGAATTTTATAAACGATTTAACTATAATACAGCAATTTTATAAACTATGAAGATAAAATGATTTTATGAACATTGCAATTTTGGGCTATGGTTATTGGGGACCAAATTTAGCGCGAAATTTTTTTAATTTGAATAATAATTGTAAGTTAAAACTAATAGTTGACCATAATCCGCAACGCTTGGAATTGGCGAGAAAACAATACCCGAACATTGCAGTTGCACTAAATATCGATGATGCAATTAATTCGACTGACATTGATTGCATTGTTATTGCGCTGCCTATTTCTCTTCATTATCCAATAGCCAAAGAGGCATTATTAAAAGGGAAAAATGTATTAGTTGAAAAGCCGATGACTCAATCTGTTGAGCAGGCAGAAGAATTAATCGAATTAGCAATAAAAAAAAATACAGTTTTAATGGTTGATCATACTTTTCTTTATACAGGCAGTATTCGCAAAATTAAAGAATTAATTGATAGTGATGAGCTTGGTGAAATTCAATATTTTGATTCTGTTCGCATTAATTTAGGAATTTTTCAATATGACAGCAATGTCATTTGGGATTTAGCATCGCACGATATTTCAATTTTAGAATATTTATTTAACGAATCTCCTGAAAAAATCCAGACAATAGCAATTTCACATACTAAAAATAAAATTGAAAATATGGCATATTTATCGTTGTTTTATAAAACAAATAAATTTGCGCATATTAATGTTTCTTGGTCTTCGCCAGTTAAAGTGCGAAGAATAATTATCGGCTGCTCTAAAAAAATGATTTTGTTTGATGATATTGAGCCGACAGAAAAAATTAAGGTTTATGATACAGGGTATTCTATTAAATCTATTGACGATAAAAGCAAGGTATTAATAGATTATCGCACGAGCGATATATTCATTCCAAAAATTGATAATACAGAAGCGCTAAAACTTATGTGCGAAGATTTTATTAATGCTGTCAATAACAATAAAAAACCTATATCAGATTATTCTCTCGGCTTAAAAGTAATAAAAACATTAGAATCAGCGGAAAAATCAATAGTGAAATATTAAATTATGAAAAACTCTGAAATTATTACGCAATATTATAATCAATATAAATATCCTCACTCAAAAAAATTTTTAAACTATATTGACAAAACACCGCCTATTATAGCAAAAAGAATAGAAATTATTTTAAGAAAAGAATCTGAAAAAAAATGTATTGACATCAAAAATTCTATAATTTTAGATGCAGGCACTTCTTGCGGCTGGACTTATATTCATTGGGCAGAAAATTTTAATAATATAATTGGTGCAGATTGTGATTTTAATGCATTAAAAATTACAAAAAAACGTTTAAAAAATCCTCGAAAATTAATAGTATGCGATTTTAAATATCTACCTTTTAAAAATGAGGTATTTGAAATTATAATATCTAATACAACTGTTGAACATATTGATAATCCCAAAATGATGATCGAAGAATTTCATAGAATAATAAAAAAAAATGGTTTTCTTTATTATTCTACTGCCAATAAACTATGGATAATTGAACCGCATTATAATTTATTTTTTTTATCTTATTTACCTAAAAAACTTGCAAATTTATATTTAAAATTTTTTGGCTTAAAGGTTTCTTATAATGATATAAATTTACCGACTTATTCACAATTTCGCAATATAATTATAGAACATTTTAATTTTTATGATTTAACATTTGATTTATTAAATAAACCTAATGAATACAATTTAATTGAAGAACGCGGAAAATTAGTGATATTTGTAAGTTTTATTTTTCATTTGTTAGGCAGAAAAATATATGCTGTTTTAAAATACATATCTATGGGCTGGGTGTTTATTTGCACGCCAAAAGAAAAAAAATAATTGATTTTTTTATTTTAAGCATATCATTATTTTTTGTTATTAAATATTTATTTTTAAATTATTATTCTTATATTAATATTGATGACAGGGGCTATTATTCATCCTTTTATGATACTGGTTGGTTTTATCATCCAATAAAAAATTTTCTTGAAGGCAAGGGATTTACAAGCCAAGAATTTTTATATTATAAATCAACAGATAATCTTTTTGGCGTTCATTCATTTTATATATTATATATTTTTGCAATGTTGGATTATATTTTTAATTCGCCATTAGTATTATTTTTAAGCGGTCCGCTAATATTCGGAATATCTCTATTTTATTTATTTTTGTTATTAAAAAAAAAAGAAGTAAATAACAATATTTTGATTTTAATTTTTGCTATTATTATTTTTAATCCGCAAATAAATTGGAGTTTATGGCACGGATTTTATGCTGTCAATATTGGCGCTTATTTATTTATACCGCTTTATTATTACTATCATATAAATAATTTCAAACGGTTTATATTCTTTGCTGTCTTAATAGCAATATCCCAAGAATTTTTAGCATTAACGCTTGCAATTTTGTTATTCATTTTTTTTCTAAACAACAAATACGCAAAAAAATATTTGGTATTATCGTTAATATTCTTATTTTATTTTTGCATGCAGTTTTTTTATCTAATTCCTAAATATTCAAATTTCGCTATAAATCACGAATTTACATTATTTTATGGCTATTTGGACGATAATCTCAAAAAAGTAATTATTAATTTTTTTTTAAAATTTAATAGAGTAATAAAAGTTATATTTATCCGCGAGAAAATATTTTATTTTTTTAGTTTGATTGGTTCGTTTTTATTTTTGCCGTTATCAAATAAAATTTCTGTTGCTGCGCTGCCTTTATTTTGTATTGGTTTTTTTTCAATGTTTCCAGCATTATATGATATTCGCGTATCCTATGCAACTCCGATTAATGTTGCTTTATTTATTGCAGCGGTAGATACTATTATTAAATATAAAACAAATTTCTTATTAACACAAAAAAAATTTTTAATTCCTATAATTTTAATTTTATTTTTAAATTACTATAATTATAGTCCGGGACTATTCAGCCGTCAGTATAATAGCATAAGAAATTGTTCAAAAATTAATGATTACAAAATCCAAGCAAAAAAAACAATTAGAAAATTTAATAATCTAAATTTTAAAAGCGTTTGCGTTTCTGATAAATATTCGATATATTTTACAAACTATGAAATTTTATATTCTTTTCCGCATTTTTATGATAAAGCGGAATTATTGATAATCGACAAAAATTTATTACGAGATGCGGGCGAAAAAAAAATAATTCAGGAATTATTAGCTAATCCAAAATATTTAGTTGATTATGAAGATTCGTATTTTCTTGTATTTACAAAACGCTAATTATTTTTTTAGATAAAAATAATAAAAATTATATAATATTTCAAAAAACGCGCGTGTGATGACTAATAGATTCGAGCCAGTAGCTTCGCCGAATTTACGAGGATAATGAGTAACTCCTACTTCTATAATTTTAAAATTTTGTTTGCCTGCTTTTATCAATAATTCCGCATCAATGAATGCGCCTTGACTCTCTAAATGAATATCTTTTAAAACATCTTTTTTTATTAATTTAAAAGCGCAGTCAACATCGCGCACTTTAACTTTAAAAACAATTTTCATTAATAAATTAAAAAAGAAAGCAATTACTAATCTATGCGTAGGATCAATACGTTTTTTGCGATAACCAGTAATAACATCATAATCTTTCAAATACGGTATTAATAATTTAATTTCATCGATATCAAATTGTCCGTCGCCATCAGTATAAAAAATATATTTTTTTGTAGCGTTTGTATAGCCAGAAATTAATGCCGCGCCATAGCCCTTATTGATATTGTGATGTATTACTTTTATAAAAGAATATTTTTTTGATAATTTATCAGCTAATTCGCCGGTTTTGTCTTTTGACCCGTCATTAACCAATATCATTTCCAAATAGTCAAAATCAACATATTTCCGCAATTTTTCAGTTGCTGTTTCTACTACATTTTCGATATTTTGCTCTTCATTATAAAATGGAAAAAAAATCGTAAGTTCTTCTAATTTCAAATTTTCTTCTTTCATAATTTTTCAAAAACCATAATTTTTCTTGTAAAAAAAAAACCACGATTTGTAATCTGTGTAGAATATTTTTTTGTGAATTTTAAATTTTCAAAAAAATCAGTCCATTCCTTTTCGCTGCGATATTGACAAGTAGGCATAGTTAAAAAATAAAATAAATAGTCATATAACCAAATAAGAAAATATCGAAATTTCGGATAATCGCCCGGTTCAAGTAAAATCACTTTGCCATTATCGACCAATAATTTATAAATTTTTTCTATAATTTTTTTTTGGTCTTCATATTTGTTGTGATGGAGTATATCCATTAATAAAACAGCATCAAATTTTTCGTTTTTTACTAATAATTCGTCAATATCGCAATCAAGCATAACAAAATTTTTTAATTTTGGCATTATCTTCAAGCCGTCATTAAATCTTTTTTTATATGTCTCAATACCAAATATCAGTCGCGCTTCTGATTTTAATGACGCATATGCGGCAAAGCCGCCGCGCCCTGCGCCGACATCGAGTATTTTGCCAGATTTCGGCAGCAGCGCTTCAATTTCAATATGCGGTATCTGCCGTAATCTTTCTATTAATTGAAACTTCGCTAAACGCGAGATTTCAGCCTCGTAAAGTTCAGCTATTTTGCGAATATATTGATTATCGCATTTTCTATTAATAGTAGCTAACCATTCAAAAAAACTCATAAAAAACACAATAAAAAACTTATTAAAAACCGATGAAAGTATAATTTAAAAAAAAGTAATGTCAATTTAAAAATTCATTGTTTTTTTAAGTTTAAATTTATATAAATGCGTATTTTGCTATACTTCGAAATTATGACGCTTGCGCTGGCGTCCGCGTTCTTCGCAAAATGTCATTGACGAAACGATAGTGGATGTTTGTTTATAGTGATAGTAGCGAGATTAAAAAGCGCGTCAGAACGCGTGCGCAATGAGAGCATCAAAAAACAATTAGATATAAAAATAGTTGAAAACGCCGTTCAATCAGCGCAAAAAGTGAAACTAAATACTACTTGCTATTTTATGATTGGTTTGCCCGGCGAAACGAAAAAAGAAGCGCAAGAGACAATTTATTATTCGGCGAAATTAGCGATTAAAGGATTAGACGAATGCGTGATTGGTATTTTTTCATTATTGACGGGCACTGAATTATTTAAACAATTAGCAGATAAAAACAAAGTTAAATTAGACGATGATTTTTTTGAAAATTTATTATCTATGGGCGATTTAAAAAAAATCAAAAGTTGGACTGAATATATAACAGATAAAGAACTAAAAAAAATCAGGGCGCTCGGCTATTTGAGTTTTGCCGCAGCAAAAATTATATTTTATCCGCTAAAATCTATAAAAAGTTTTTTTAATATTATATTAGGCAAATATGAATTAAAAAGCGAACGGGTTGCAGGCACTTTTTTAAAACGGAAAAAACAAAACGCAAAAAAATAACTAAAAAGTTGACTTTTAACTAAAAAAAAATAGAATATCCTTTTATTTTTATTAATCAAAAAAAAATATGAAAGCAGCAGCGGCAAAATTAGCATTGCCATTATTTACATATATAGCATTAGGCGTGGTATCTTTTATTATAGCATTAATATTAACTCCGATAATTAGGTATATTGCGCTAAAACTGAATATTACTGACAAACCTGATTTTTCAAGAAAATTGCATACTACTCCGCACGCGCTATTAGGCGGGCTCGCTATTTATATTGCGTTTATATCAACTATTGCTTACGCATATTTTCATATCCCGGAATTTTCAAAATTATTTCCAACAAAAAATTATAATGGGCTATTAATTGGTTCATTTTTAATTATTTTGATTGGCTTATTTGACGATATTTATAATCTAACAGCAATATTCAAATTATTTTTTCAATTTATTCCTGCTGTGATATTGTATTATTATGATTTTAAAATTGATTTATTGACTAATCCTTTTACTGGTGAAACTATGAATCTATCAGAACCAATAAGTTTTACGCTTACGATATTATGGGTAATCGGTTTGACTAATGCAATAAATCTCATAGACGGTATGGACGGACTCGCGTCAGGCATAACGATAATCGGCTGCGCCACGCTATTTTTAATCGCGTTGAATCGCGGAAGCGAAGATATTGTTTCTGCAATTTTAACGATAATTTTATTAGGCGCTTGTTCTGGTTTTATAAAATATAATTTTCCGCCCGCTTCAATTTTTATGGGAGATACCGGCAGTTTATTCATCGGATTTATTTTGTCTTCTATTGGTATTGCAGGCATAAATAAAAGCACTACTGCAATTGCTTTAATGGTGCCTATTGCGGCGATCGGTTTGCCGATTTATGATACCTTGTTCGCAATATTGCGGCGCACGCGGCGCGGCGAGGGCATATTCAGCGCTGATTCTGAACATATTCACCACAGATTATTAAAAGTAGGATTATCGCACAGACAGACGCTTATGCTGTTATACGGATTGAGTATTTATTTTGGCGTAATTGCTTTTGCTTTTATAAAAATATCTAATCAACTTGCATTATTATTGTTAGTTTTTTTTGTATTAAGTATTTTTGTTTTGGCGACTTATCTCCGCAAGAAAGAAGTAAAAATTTATATTCGTATGAAAGAAGAACAAATCAAAAACGGTCAACATAAAAAAGATATTCAATTATATAATGACAATGACTAAAATCAAAATATTATTTTTGGTTGTTTTGATATTCATTAATTTTAGTAGGTGTTCAAAATCTGAACGCCAGATAGAAAAAACATTTTCAGAAGCAGACCAAAAAAAAATTAAAGAACTCAATTTACAACTCAACACAATAAAAGATAAGGGAATTGTATTAATAGAATTAGGCGATATTTATTTGAGAAACAATCAAATTGAAACCGCGGTGAATTATTATGAACAAGCATTAAATAATTTACAAAATAAACAGCCGGCTATTTTGAAAATAACGCAAATATTAATCAACCGCCGAAATTTTGCGAGCGCAGCTGAATTAATAGCGCAATTTTATGAAAAAATCAGCGATAAAAATTATCTGCCGATTTTTTTTAAGTTAGCGGAAATATATACTCTAATGAATTTACATTTTGAAAATAGTATTTTATTAGAAAAATTGTTTGAATTATATCCTGACAATATTGATGTTTTATATAGATTAATAGAAAATTATTTAAAAACACAGGATTTACAAAAAACTCGGAATGCTATTGATAAATTAAAAAAATATAATCAACAAATAGAAAATGGAGCGATTGATTATTATAATGGCAAATTAGAATTAGCGTCTAATAAATTCAATATCGCAGAAAAATATTTTAAAAAAATTATTGATACTAATACGACAAATAAATACTTCAAAGGATTGGCATTCCAAGAATTAGGAAAACTATATTTTCAGCGCGAGCGCTATGAGACCGCAAAATTATATTTTGAAAAATCAAATGAATTTTTAGAAAATAACAGCGAAAATTATTATTATATTGGCTTAGCATTAAAAAATGAATTTGCTTTTATGCTTGCCGCTGATAATTTTATAAAAAGTATTGATATTGATTATTATAATTTAGCAAGCCGCTATGAATTAGCAGAAATTTATTTTAAAAATTTGAAATTATACAAACAGGCATTAGACCAATTAGAAGTGTTGACTAATATCGAACCGGATAATCCAAAATATTTAAAATTAAAAGCGGACTGCGCTTTTGTGTTAAACGCTTTTAATACTGCAATTATGTCATATAAAAAAATTATTGAATTAGACCCTGTCGGCGATTATGCCGAAGACGCGTATTTTGCATTAGCCACGCTTTATAAAAATATAAAAAACACAGAATTAGCGCTACAGTATTTTCAAGCAGGCGCAGATTTTTTTCCGGAAAAATGGCAGTTTTTTTTTAATATCGGATTGCTTAAAGAAGAATTAAATCAATATGCCGAAGCATTAGAATACTATCAAAAAGCCGAAGCGCTTATGCCGGATTTTCAACCAATAACTTTAAATATCGGAAACGTATATTTCAAGTTAGAACGTTATGACGAAGCAAAAGCAATATATGAAAAAATATTGAAAACAAGCAATAACCCGGATGCCGCATATAATCTTTCGTTAATACACAAACTCCAAAAACAAAAAAATGAAAATCGCTAAAAAAACATTTTTAGTTTTAATTTTAATCTTTATTTTAACCAACTGCGCTAATAAACAAATTAATCCGATAATTATTGACGATCAATATCTCGATAATCTATTAGTCAATATATCTGATATTAATGACGAAATATTGGAAAATATCTATAATTCTAATTCTATCTCTCCTTTAAAAAAACAAAAATTTTACTTGGATTATTTTAATAAATTACGCTTTTTTTTTAATGATAAATATTCGCAAGACTATTATTTTTTCGCAAGTATCACACTTTCTAAATATTTTCCGCAAATAACTCAACAATTAACAAATGATTTAATTATTCTTTTCAAACAAGGCAACTATCATAAAACATTGTATTACATTAATCAGTTGGAGCGGCATTCAAATTTATCAACTGAATTAATAGAATTAAAATGCTATTGTTATTATTACACGCAAAATATTTATGATTTCGTTCAATATCACAGCAAATTCAAAAATGAAAATTTTTCGCAGCAGTTTCGTAATTTTTTAAAAAAAATTTCTAATGAACTGCCAGTTGAATTCTATTTTATGACACATACCGCAAGAAATTTTGAAATACACTATTCTAACAGCCTTAAATTTGAAAATATTCAGATTATCGCAAATTATTTAGAAGACGCTGTTAATTATGTTAATAGAATTTTTGGGTGGTATCCTTCTGATAAAATCACAGTATTGATATACGAATACGGCGATTATTATAAGCAGCACGATATTTTAAATTTAAGTTCTGGACTGTTTGACGGCAAAATCAGAATACCGCTGTCAAATAATATTGCTATAGAAAATTTGAAGCAAACAATTTTTCACGAATATGCGCATTCTATGCAGTATCAAGTAGCAAGTAATAGTATGCGCTTTTACTGGCTGACCGAAGGCATCGCAAAATATGTCGAAGCGTCTTTAAATAATTTAAATGTCGCGAAACCAGAAGTAGAATTAATAAAATTCTCTGAAATAGATAATGTATTTAATTTTGAAAAAAATAATACTGACAAATTGCGCGCCGCTTATTATCAAGCGTATTTAATTGTTAAATATATTGCCGATAATTTCGGCGAGCGGACAATAGGCGAAATCATAAAAAAATTCAAATATTCGAATAATATTGATAAAATATTAAAACAAGAAATTTTTATAGATACTAACGAGTTATTTAGAAATCTGAATTTTTTAGTTGAAAAATTATAAAAAATTTAATAAATTATCAGAGTTTTTTTATATGACTATATTGTGTTTAGATTTAGGTAGTAAAAATATCGGCGTAGCTGTGTCTGACGATACTGAAAATTTAGCGATGCCTTTAACAACAATAGTATTTGACGAAAACGGCGAATTTATAAATAAATTACAAAAAATAATTTTAGATTATAAAATTACAGAATTAGTTATCGGCGCGCCTTATTCCTTAAATATCGCAAATTTTCAAGATATGTCAGCGCCGAATTTCGCATTAAAAAAAACGTTGGAAAAAATTGAGATGATAAAAAAAAAAGTTCAGCTGCCTATTTATTTTCAAGATGAGCGTTTTACTTCTGCGGCTGCGCAGAAATCATTGACAGCCGCCGCTCAAAAAATTAAAACGCGAAAAAAAAATAAAAAACTAAAAAATATTGACGCGATAGCGGCAGCATATATTTTAGAAGCTTATTTAGGAAGGAAAAACAAAAAATGAAGAAAATAATTATAATTTTATTGATATTACTGGTAATTTTAATTCCAGCATTTTTCGGATTAAAAAAAATTTGGGATCATTATGATAAATTAACAGCAGAGCAGCATTATAAACTTGCAATTGAAAAGAAAATAGAAATAAAACGCGGCGAGCCAGTCGCTGAAATAGCGAAAAAATTAAAGCGCGAAAAATTAATCGTTTCTGATATTTTTTTTATGTTAATGGCTCAATCCACAAAAACTGCAAAGACATTAAAAGCCGGCGAATATTTAATTAATAACAATTTAACCACGCGACAGATAATCGAATTATTAAATAAAGGCACGAATGTATTTTATAAAGTTACTATACCAGAAGGGCTGACAATACAGGAGATTGCTAAATTATTAGCGCGTCGTATGAATCCAACTATTTTATTCAGCGCTGAAAAATTTATTGAGATCTGCAATTCTAATTTGGATTATATAAAAAAAGAATTGAATATTGATGTCAAATCAGCGGAGGGCTTTTTATTTCCTGAAACTTACACATATACAAAGAACGATAATGAATACACTATATTTCAACAAATGATAAAGCAATTTAAAAAGCAGACTGTTGAATTACAAAAAAATCTATATCCATTAAATTTCAATTTTTACGATATTATTATATTAGCGTCAATAGTGCAGATGGAAGCGACGATAATAGACGAGATGCCGCGTATCGCCGGCGTATATATCAATCGTTTGAAAATCGGTATGAAATTAGAAGCAGATCCGACTGTTATTTACGCGCACGGGTATTTTATTGAAAAATTAAATTATCTTCATTTAAAAATTGATTCGCCTTATAATACTTATAAATATGCGGGACTGCCGCCTACTCCGATATGCAATCCCGGACTTGCGGCAATCAAACATACTATAAATTATGAGCAGCATAATTTTCTATATTTCGTCGCTAATATCGATGGTTCGCATTCGTTTGCAACAAATATCAAAGATCATAACTTCTACAAAAATCAAAGAAAAATACAATTACGCAATTTAGAAAAACAAAAAAAGGCAGCTGAAAAAAGTCCAATAAAAAGAAAAATCCAGCATCCTAAGAAAAAAAGATGAATAATATTGAACAAAATAATTTAAATTCAGCCAAACACTATATAAAAATATTTTATTTTTTAATTTATGCCTGTATGGGCATTTATGGACCGTTTATTTCTATCTACTATTCAAAAATTGGAATATCAGAAGAAAATATCGGATTATTTTTATCGATTTCAACGGCGGTGAGTTTTTTTTCAGCATCATTTTGGGGATATATAAGCGACAAGAAAAAAAATCGTAATGAAGTATTATTAATTTGCGTAAGCGGCAATATTGCCGCGATATTATTATTTTTATTAAGTGCAAATTTCTATTATGTGTTTTTCGTGACAACGCTAACAGCATTTTTTTTTAAACCGCTGCTGCCGCTGACAGACAGCGCCGCGCTGGAAATTGCGCGTTATGACCAATCGCATTTTTCTTACGGGAAAATAAGGGTCTGGGGCACAATCGGTTTTTTGTTTGCAAATTTTGTGTTAGGTTGGTTTATAGAAAAAACCGGATTAAAAACATTATTTATAGCGTATGCGATTATGATGTTAATTGCGTTTTTGATACCGCTGATTATCTCACAAACAAAGATAGACATAGAGCCACATAAAACAGAATTAAAAAATTTATTGTTTTTTTTGAAAAAACATTTTTTGATAATATTTATAGCGTGTATTTTAATAGAAATCAGCAATACTGTAATTTATGGATTTTATGGTTTATATTTGCAATCGCTTGGCTTTACAAATCAGCAGATAGGAATTGCGTGGGGGATAGGCGTGATTGTTGAAATACCATTAATGATGTATTTTCATAAATTTATTAAAACTTTCGGATTAAAAAAATGGCTGATTTTCGGGCTAATAGCGCATTTAATAAAATATTTGTCTCTTTCTCAAATTAACAGCGTAGAATATTTTTATATAATTTTATTAGTTCAAATAACGCATGGAATATTTTTTGGCGCGTTTTATGCTTCGCTTGTTAATTTAATAGATTTATACACTCCAAAAAATTTAAAAAATAGCGGACAATCGTTATTATTTGCTACTACATACAGCGCCGGCGCAATAATCGGCTTTTCATTGAACGGCTATATTTTAAAAATTTTCGGGTTTCCGCAATTATTTTTGACAAATGCCGGATTGTTGTCTGTCGGCATAATTTTATTTTTTTTATTAAATTTCCAAAGGGGTTATATAAATGAAAAATGATATGATAAATATTGGTATTGATATTGGAGGTTCACATATTGCTTTAGGATTAGTAAATATTGATGGCGAAATAATATTCAAAGTCTCATTTGACTTTCCTGCAAATGCAAGCGCTGAAAATATAATTAATGAGATCGTTAAATACATTATTATGTTGAATAACAAATCTATTGAATACAATAAAACAACAGTATCAAATATTGGAATCGGCATTCCTGGCATAATAAATTCCAAAAAAGGGATGATAGAATTTTCGCCGAATATTCCGCAATTCAAACATTTAAAAATAGCGGAAACATTAACAAAAAAATTGCGAAAAAATAAAATTAGAATACCAATATATATTGGAAATGATGCAAATGTCGCAGCGTTTGGTGAATATAAATTCGGCTGGGGTAAATATCTAAAAAAACAAAATTTGCTGCATTTAACATTAGGCACCGGCGTTGGCGGCGGGATTATTTTAAATAATAAAATTTATATCGGCTGTTCTAATAATGCTGGAGAATTAGGACATATAACAATAAAATACGACGGTAGATTATGCAAATGTGGAAATTACGGGTGCATCGAAGCGTATTGCAATGCCGCTGGATTGATGCAAACAGCGAAGGATTATATTAAAGAAACCAATAATTATAATATTTTAAAATACTGCCGAAATAATATTAATTTTCTAACGCCGGAAATAATCAGCCGTGCGGCTAAACATAAAGAAAATACAGCATTAGAAATTTTTAAAATTTACGGCAGTCATTTGGGTATTGGCGTAGCGAGTTTAATAAATATTTTTAATATAGAATTAATCACTATTGGCGGCGGTATTTCGCAAGCCGGCGATTTTTTTATAAATTCATTAATCGCAGAGACGCGGGCGCGAGCATTTAAAAGACCTGTCGAACACTGCTCAATAAAAATTAGTAAATTAGGAGCTAATGCAGGCTTGATAGGTGCCAGTATTTTATATTCACAATTTTAAAAAAACACGAGAAAAATACAAATAATTAATTTTTTTATTTTTTGCCTAAGGTGTTTTTTAGATAATTTTGAAATTCTTCAACGGTTTTTTCTGGGTCACCGGAATTATATTGAATAATGTTTTTTAAATGAATAAACGAATCAACATTTATTTCTGTAATATTCACGCCGATACCGGATTCTTCAACACGCACAACTTTACCTTTTGCAGAAACGCTTAAATCTGATGTGCTGCCTACTAAAAATATTTTAAATTCTACCTCTGCATCAATTGGAATTTTTTCAGCGGTCACAAAAAAAGCGCCTTTCAAACTTAAATTTTTTATTTCTGCAGATATTGTTTTATTTTTGTATTTTAATTCGCCTCGCGTATCGAAATTAACACGTGTAAAATTTCTTTTGTTTTCCATATCAGCCCTTCTCCTTTTTTATTTTTTTACTTATATCTTAATAAAAAAATAAAAAAATAAAAGAAGTTTTTAATTCAATAAATACTTGAAATTGAGAAAAACAGATTGACAAAAAAAATAAATTAAATATAATTTCATTTTTTAAAAAAAAATTTTGAATTATCAAGGAATTTCAAAGAAAAAGAAGCGTAAATTTAATTAAATTAATTTACACCTATCCCCGTAGCTCAGTAGGATAGAGCAGCGGTTTCCTAAACCGTTGGTCGGACGTTCGAATCGTCTCGGGGGTAGAAAAAAATATGGAGAAAAGCATCAATGAAAAGAAAAAGAGCGATAATCACAGGCATTACCGGTCAAGACGGTTCGTATTTAGCGGAATTTTTGTTAGAGAAAGGTTATGAGGTTTATGGTTTACAGCGCCGTTCGAGCACGTTAAATTTAGATAGAA
This sequence comes from bacterium, assembly GCA_029551925.1. Classification (GTDB taxonomy): domain Bacteria; phylum JAGOBX01; class JAGOBX01; order JAGOBX01; family JAGOBX01; genus JAKPEO01. The sequence goes on along the minus strand of JAKPEO010000124.1, from coordinate 52,396 downwards.
TATTACATTTTAAAGAGCGGATAACATTAATATCTGGCGATTTACTAGACCAAAGTTCATTAATAAATGTTATAAAAGACATACAGCCGGACGAAATTTATAATTTGGGTGCGCAAAGTTTTGTGCCTACTTCGTGGAATCAGCCGTTGTTAACAGGCGAGATAACAGCATTGGGCGTGACAAGATTATTAGAAGCGATATTAATGATAAAACCAGACACAAAATTTTATCAAGCGTCATCAAGTGAGATGTTTGGAAAAGTTCAAACTTCCCCACAAAACGAAAAGACGCCGTTTTATCCGCGCAGTCCTTATGGCGTAGCAAAGGTTTATGGTCATTGGATAACAGTCAATTATCGCGAAAGTTATAATTTATTTTGCGTATCTGGCATTTTATTCAATCACGAATCTCCACGGCGCGGGTTAGAATTTGTAACCAGAAAAATAACAAACGGCGTAGCAATGATAAAACACGGATTATCAAACGAATTACGATTAGGTAATTTAGAAGCAAAGCGTGATTGGGGGTTTGCAGGCGATTATGTCAAAGCTATGTGGCTGATGCTTCAGAATGATACTCCTGAAGATTTTGTGATTGCAACTGGCGAAATGCATACGGTTCGCGAATTTTGTGAAATTGCATTTGATTATGTTGGATTGGATTATAAAAAATATGTGATAGTAGATGAAAAATTTTTCAGACCTGCGGAAGTGCATGAATTATTAGGCGATGTTTCAAAAGCGCGGAAAATATTGAAGTGGCAACCTGAAACGAGTTTTGAGCAATTAATAAAAATGATGGTTGATTCTGATATGAAAATAATCGAAAAAATAAAATGCGAACATTTTTAAAAAAATAGCGGAGTAAAAAATGACATTAAAATTTCAAGCAAATATCACTGATATTTCAGATTTTTCGCAGATATTTCATAATTTATCAGGTTTTGAAATGGAAATTGTAAAAGAATATTTAGAGCAGCAAAAATATCCTGGGCATATACCTATTTGCGCGGAAGGTAAAAGAGGCGAAGGAATATTTTTAATAAATTCAGGCGAAGTCAAAGTAATAAAAAAAACGCCAGAAGGCGCAAAGCCATTAGGCAAATTAGGAAAAGGCGATGTGTTCGGTGAAATATCTATGCTCGCAAATATTCCATATACTGCTTCTGTTTATACTGCGACAGAATGCGAATTGACATTTTTATCGCGAAAAAATTTTGAAGTGATAAAAGAAAAACATACTGATATCGCATTTAAAATAATAACGGCATTAGCTGAAATATTAGCGAAACGGCTGATAGAACTCAATACTTTATTATTATAAAATTAATTGGATAAAATTATGTTTAATGCTGAAAAACTAATAAATTTATTTGACAAATTAATAAAAAATTGGCATTCTCAAAACAAAATTAAATTAACAAATAATACAAAAAACGAATTAGAAAATTTAGTAATAAAATTGTTATTTCATAATTATACGCTGTGGCATTTAGAAGACGAAGCACGGGCTGTCGATGTATCAGACGAAATAATAGCGAATGTTAAAAGAAAAATAGATAAAGAAAATCAATTGCGCAATGACACGATAGAGATAATAGACATTTATATATTCAATGAACTTGCGAACAAAAAAATCAAACCGAAAAAAAATAGTTATTCGCCGACAGAAACATTAGGCGCGGCGCTTGATAGATTAACGATAATATCGTTAAAAATTTATCATATGGCGCTTGAAACTTTGCGTAAAAACGCCGCCGCCGATCATAAAAAAAAATGCAGTGATAAATTAAAAATTTTAAAAATTCAGCGCGTCGATTTAGCGCAAGCAATAAATACAACATTAGAAAAAATATTAAAAGGCGAACTAATTCATAAAATTTACAGACAAATGAAAATGTATAATGACCCGACGCTCAATCCTATTTTATACAAAAAGAAATCTAAAAGAAAATGAATAATTTAAGATTTTTAATAATAATAAGCGCGTTTATATTTTTTTCTTGCGTTTCAAAAAAAATAATAGCGCCTGAATATAAACAATCATATAATATAATACCAATAGAAGCGCAATTCGATGAAATCACAAAAAGTTATAAAGTAGAGTTAGACGGCATAATTATTTTATTCAAATTCGCAAATTTTGAATTTTTAAAAGATAATTTTTCAATGATAGTGCAGGAAAAAAAAATATTTTCAGAAAAAGGATATAAAACTGTGCCATTTTATTTTTTAAACACAGAAAATATAACCAGCGAAGAACACAAAAAAATAAATAGCGATGAAATAGAACAAATCAACAGCAGCCGCTTGCAAACGCAAGAAAAAAGATATTTTTATGAAACTAATCTTACTCCGTTTTATTTCAGTGTAAAAAACAACAATCAAAATAAAATTTTATTTGATATATGTAATTATTGCGTAATAGTAGATGAAAACGGAAGACAATACAATACATTGTCTTATGAAGAATTAAAAAAATATAATCTACATTACACATTCAAAGAAAAATATAAAATCAGTTTTTTTAAAAGAATATTTATGCCTGTATTCAGATATGCTGGTATATCGTATTTAACGGAAGCGATTTCAGCTACGCCTGCCGGCAAATTAAGTTTATTTAATGTCTCAGTATCTGATGTGACAAATACCGTCAATAGAGTCAGCAACATACAAGAATATAAATTTAAGCATAATTTTCCGGAAAATTTAATGTTTAAAAATAAATACATTTATCCAAATGCTATTGAAAATGGCTTTATTGTATTTCCAAAAATCTCTGACGATATACAAAATATGAATATAATGATTTCTGATATAATAACAAAATTCAATGACGACGGCACGCCGGCAAAAGCATATACAATAACGATAAAATTATCAAGAGAAAAACTGAAAGCAGATTAAAAATGAAAAAAATATATTGGTTAATCAGCGGGCTAATTTTATTAGTTTTAGACGCTATTTCTAAATTATACATTCATAAAAATTTTGAGTTAGGCGAATCAAAAAATATATTAGGCGAATTTTTCAAAATTACTTATATCAGAAATACTGGTATTGCTTTTGGTATGTTTCAAGAGTTCGGCGAAATATTTTCTTATATCATTCCTTTGGCGATAATAATTTTATTATTTATATTTTACAAAACCGAGAACAAAAATTTATTAATAAAATTAGCATTCTTAGGAATAATCACAGGAGCATTTGGAAATTTTATTGATAGAATATTTTACGGGTATGTTGTAGATTTTATTGATATTGATTTTTTCAATATATCAATTGCTCCGTTTAAAATTTTAGGAATAGAATTTAGCGGCTATTATTTAGATCGCTGGCCTGCTTTTAATTTGGCTGATTCGCTGATTAGCTGCGGCGTAGTTTTATTGTGCATTGATACAATGTTAGATTTCAAAGATTCAGAAGAAAAAGATACTGACGCAAAAAGCAAAGAAGATAAAAATGTATCCGATAATATTTAAAATATATCTCCCGATAAATATTCCGATTTTCGGAAATGAACTAACAATATATACTTTTGGCGTATTAGCAGCGCTCGGTTTTATAGCGTTATTTATAACTGCTTTTATCAGAGCGAAGTCATACAATATAAATAAAGAAAAATTATCAGATATAATATTTTATTCCGCGATACTTGGAATAATCGGTGCGCGCTTGAATTATGTATTAGTGAATTTATCAGAATTTGAGGATAATTGGATAGATATTTTTAAAATATACAATGGCGGATTAGTATTTTACGGCGGAATAATATTCGGTATAATAACAGGTATTTTATTATGTCGCAAATTTCAAATAGAAATTCGCGATGCGCTCGATTGTATTGCGCCCGGACTGGCTATTGGTCATTTTTTCGGGCGGCTCGGCTGTTTTAGTTTCGGCTGCTGCTATGGTAAAATCTGTGATGCCTCGTCAATTTTTGCCGTGCAATTTCCAGAGCCTGCGCCGGCTTTTATCAAACATAGAGTATTAAATATAATTTCTGTTTATGATAAATTTTCAGCGCCTGTCTATGCTACGCAATTAATGGAAGCGATATTTTTAATTATTTTGGCATTATTTTTATTTTTTTATGATAAAAAATTCAAAAAGAAAAATGGCGAGTTGTTTGTTCTTTATATTTTATTTTATTCTATATGGCGCTTTATTATTGAATTTTTTAGAGAGCCGGATCAAACATATATTTTCAATGATGTCTTGACTTTTTCGCAAATAGTAAGTTTATTTGTTTTTATATTCGCTATTATTTTAATTTTAAAAATTCGGCAGGTGAAAGAAAAATGAGTATAGGTCTAAAAATTAAAGCATTAAGATTTAGTCAAGATTTAAGCGAAATGCAGCTTGCTGAAATTATCGGAGTCAGCGAAGAAAAAATAAAATTTTGGGAAAAGGATTTGAATCGTCCGACTAATGCTGTGTTATCAAAAATTGCCGATTATTTTAAAATAGATATCGATTATTTTTTTGAAGAAGAACCGAGAAAAAAAATAGACGAGCCGCTTGCGCCATCAGCGTCTGATAAAAAACAGCAGTCAAAAGAATTGCCAAAAAATAAAAGCGAAAATGTGATAATTGCTCCGCAAGACAAAATCGAAAATTTCAAATCTCAAATAACCGCGAAAAAAAAAGAAGAATTAATCGAAAAAAAAGAAAATAAAACAGAACCAAAAAAAGAAACAAAAGTATCCGAAGAATTGATAGAACTGCGGAATTTAAATAGCAAATTAGACGAAATCATTAACATTTTAAAAAACAAACCAGACCTAAGTAAAATCAAGAAAATCGAAACTACTTATAATTTAGAAAACGCTAATAAATTATTAAAAGAGGGCTGGATATTATTAGAATTATTTAAAGATGAAAAGGGTTTTTTGGGTTATAGATTAGGCTCAACTTATTAAAGGCAAAAAATAGTGGAACTTTCAGAAATATATAAAATACTAAACATAATTGACAATCAAGAAAAAAAAATAATTGAAAATTATTACAATACTCATAAAAGTGAAGATTTAGAAAAATACGACGAACTTTTAACAATTCACAGACAGACATATAATTATTATATTACCGAAGATTTAGAAGCGGTTTATGAATATTGGGCTGAACCGTCGCCTGAATGCAATTGCGATATTTGTCAAACATTAATTTCATCAAAAAAACAATTAATAAAAGAGATAAAACAAAAATTATACGAAAAACGAAGAATAGAATTCAATAATAAAATAAAAAAATTTTTGCAGCGGATAAATTATGAAAAACTAACAATTTTAGATTATACTGACAGATTAGAAAGCAGATTATTAAACGAATTGCGCAAAATTTTGCGCGGTCCGTTTGATTTAGCTAATGTCCAGAAAAATCGCAAATTTATCAAATATTGGGGTGAAGAATGCGACAAATTTATTGCTTTATATTCAGTTGTGCGAAATGCGCTATTAACAAAAAAACTAATAGGATTAAATAACGGTGATGAAACGCAAGCGAATAAGGACTATGATTATTTAATAAGATACGCTGAACGCAATCCATTTTTAGCGATAGAGAAAATTATCAAGACCTATCATCCTAAATATAGCCAGCAAAAAGCCGAAGATATTGAACGCAAGACAAAAAATATAAAACAGATAAAAGAAAAAGAAATACGGAAATTAATCAATCAATCAATTAATATTCATACATATCACGATTTTTTTGTATTAGCGCGGCGTTTAAAACGCAAGATAACATTTTATATGGGCGAGACTTGCAGCGGCAAAACATATTTAGCGCATAATATATTATCAAAAGCCAATAATGGTTTGTATTTAGCGCCGTTAAGATTATTAGCGCTCGAAGGTCAGGAAGAGCAAAAAAAACGCGGTGTCGTATGTTCGTATCTTACCGGCGAAGAGCAAGATTTTATTGAAGGCGCAACGCATTTATCGTCAACAATAGAAATGATAAATCTAAATGAAGAAATAGATGTCGCGGTTATAGATGAAATACAATTATTAGGCGACGCACAACGCGGCTGGGCTTGGTCTCAAGCGCTTTTAGGCGCGCCAGCTAAACATATAATTCTTACAGGCAGTCCGAACGCTTTAAAACTCGTAGAAAAAATTACAAAATTATTAGACGAACCGCTAAAAGTAATAAAACTCAATAGATTAACTAAACTTCAAGTAGAACGCAAGCCAGTATCATTTCACGAATTACAGCGCAAAGATTGCATAGTGGCATTTTCGCGGCGCGAGGTTTTACAAATAAAATACGATATTGAAAAACGCGGGTATAAAGTGTCTGTTATTTACGGCGGGTTGCCGCCGGAAGTGCGGCGCGAAGAATCGCGCAGATTCAATTCAGAAGAAACCGATATTTTAGTAGCTACTGATGCGATAGCGATGGGGTTGAATTTGCCGATTCGGCGAGTGATATTCTATACAACAGCAAAAATGATAAATCGGCAGGTGGTGCCGCTTACCTCTTCTGAAATCAGGCAAATCGGCGGCCGCGCAGGCAGATACGGGCGCGAAGATATTGGCTATGTTTCAGCGTTTAACTCAAAAGATTTAGAAAATATCCAGAAAGCATTTTCAACAAGTCTGCCGGAAGTTGAACGCGCAAATATTATTCCGACGCTCGAACATATAAAAATAATTTCATCGCTTACCGGCGAACAAAATATCGGAAAAATTTTTCGGCATTTCAAAAAATATGTTGTTATTGATAGCGATATTTTTTGTCTTGCTGATATGGATGAACTATTGTATAAAACCGAATTTTTGGAAAGGATAAAAAATTTAGATAAGGCGTTTGATTTGGCGGTTGCGCCTGTTGATATTAAAGATAAATTAGGTATGGAATACTATAAAAATTATGTGGCGATGCTGAATGAAGATTTGGTTGTGCCTGCCCCGAAAATTTCAGAATTAGGCAATAAAAATTTTGCAGATGTAGAAAATATGAAGGAATTGGAGAGTTTCATTAAAGTCTGCAATTTGTATAATTGGCTGCATTTTAGATATCCGGAAAACTTTAAAGAACTGCCGACTTGCGCAAGTGAAAAACGCAAAGCTGTGGATTTAGTTATTGAAATTTTAAGTTCGCAAGCATTAATGAAAAAATGCGGGATATGCGGAAAAGCGCTTCCGTTAGATTTTCCTTTTTCAATTTGCAATAGCTGCTTTAATCGCAGATACAACAAAAAAAGAAATAGAAAATATTATAAATAATTTTGTTTGCCGATTTTAAAATACGATATAATCTGATAGCGCTGCGGATTATATAATAAAGCGATTAATTTATACGAGCCATTAGTTAGTTTCAGATTTTGCAAATTTACATTTTTCAAAAATTCTATTTTTTCTTTTTTTTTTAATTGCAATACCGCGGTATCGGCATTATTATAATCTTGACTGAAATCTGTTTCATATAGTATTTTTTCAGTTTGTTCAATTATAAATTTCAGCATTGGTTTTTCTAATACGATCGTCGTGTCAGAATTGGTATTATTTACTATTGTTAATTTAAAATAGAATTTTTCTTCTTTTTTTTTAAAGCCGCCAATTAATGTAAATTTTAAACCATTTATCTCTTGATGAGTAATCGGAGCATTTTTTAAATAATCCATCATAAAATTGTAAGCGATGAAAATAATAAGAAGATTAATAAATAAAATATGGAAATTACTTTTGGATAAGCGACCAAATATACTCATAATTCAAACTCAATAATTCAGCGAGAGTATCGTCAAAATTCTCGATTAATTCGCCTGCATACATTGTCATTTTTTTCTTTTTAAATTTTAAAAAATCAGATATTGATCCGTGCAGAAATACTGATAATTTCACAGTTTCAATTAAAGTATCGTCTTTTAGTTTTGCCGTTATGCTCGCTAACATTCCAGCTAATACATCGCCTGTGCCGGCAGCGGCAAGCAACGAATTTCCTGAAAAATTTACATATCTATTTTTATTGTCCGCTATAATAGAATACTTGCCTTTTAATACAATAACGACATTGTCATATATTCTGATTTTTTTTAAATATTCTAATCTGTTGTTTTGAATATGACAAACTTCTGATTTTATTAATTTCGCAAATTCGCCGGGATGCGGAGTTAATATAAATTTCGCAGATTTGTTTTGATTTAAAATTTCTAAATTTTCTGCTAAATTATTCAAACCGTCAGCGTCAATAACAACTCTGCATTTTGCCGAATTTATAATATATTCGCAAATATTTTTTGCGTGTTCGCTGACAGTCAAGCCCGGGCCTAATAAGACGCTATCGCTTTTGTCTAAAAAATTATTAATGATTTTCTTGTTGTTTTCAGTAGCGGCAATAACTCCGTCTAATTCGTCAAGCGCAAATACAATCGCTTCTGGAATATTAGTTTTTATAATATTAGCAATTGATTTTGGCACTAACGCATAAATCAAACCAGCGCCGCATTTTAATGCAGATTTAATTGCTAACTGCGCCGCGCCTGAATATTTATAAGAGCCGGCAATTATTGTGATTTTGCTGTTGCGCGTTTTGCAACTATTTTCAGCGGGCAATAATTTATACAATAATTTTTTTTCTATTTTATTTACAAAAATTTTATTTTCATTTAAGCAATTGTCAAATGCGCTCTGCGGAAAATTTAATTCTATTAATTTTATTTTGCCTGTTGATTTTATTCCGCAGTCGCTAAAAAACGCGGTTTTGTATGATCCTATTGTTAAAGTTAAATTCGCGGCAATAGGGATATTTTCTGTGTTGTCAGTTAAGCCCGAAGGCGAGTCTATTGCAATTATATAAGAATTAGAAGAATTTATATTTTTTATTAATTCCTGAATCTCATTAGAAAATTTGCCTTTTATGCCTGTGCCAAACAACGCGTCTATAACCAAACAATCGTCAAAATAATCTTTTGAAAATTTTATTTTTTCAGGATAATATTTAATTTCTAAACCTAATTTTTTTAAAATATCGTAATTAATCTGCGCGCATTCGCTTAATTTATTTATACTGCCAACTAATATTATCTCAGCGGTAATTCCTGAAAAATACACATGCCTGCAAATTGCCAAGCCGTCGCCGCCGTTATTGCCCGTTCCGCAAATCGCAATTATTTTTTTGTATTTTTGTTTAATAATTTTTTTTTTGATGATTTTAAAACATTTTAGCGCAGCTTGCTCCATCAAAACAATAGCAGGTATTCCTATTTCTTTAATTGTATATTCGTCTATTTTTCGCATTTCATTAGAAGATACAATATACAAAATATATCGCCTGCCTTTTAAAAAAAATTATCTAACTATCACGCTTTTTAACCCGATATTATTATCTGCGTCTGATATTCTAAATGTCACAGTGCCTTTTATTCCTTTTAACGACAAAATAAAAACTTCGGCAGTTGAATCAAATAATCCATCGCGCGGCTGCAGCATTTTCCAATCGCCGCCGTTAACTGAATATTCGCAGTTTTTGATAATGTTCAATTTATCAATAGCATTGATAATTATGCTTTTGTCATCAATTACAATCAAAATTTCCGGCGGTGTATTGTCTATAACCACATAATCGGAAATTATTTCATCAGTTAAATATTCGCCGTGATTGTCTAATTCGTCAGACGCAATAATTTTAAATCTATATCTGCCGTCAGGAAAAAAATTGGTATTCCAGTTATATGTATTTTTTGTATAATGTTTGTCAAATGGAAATTTTATCCAATCGCCATTTTCGTATAAATAATAAATATGATAAATTAATCTGTCATTATTAGGATCTTCCGCAGACCAACGCACAGTATAATTTGTTTTTGGATCGTTGTCTTGATTTTGCATTTGTTCCTGTATTTCTTGCGGAGACGGCGGTCTATTGTTTTGAGCGCCGCCGCGGCCGCCGCCGCTTTGATTTTTACGCTGAGCTTGAATATTTACTGATTTTAATATAGGAGCAATATTAAATTGTTTATATGGCAAATTTATTTTTGAAATACCACTATCTTTTGATTTTAAAACAATACGAAATTGTGAATATCTGCCGGTTAGCTGTTGCGCTGTTTTGAAGGGATTTAGCCATTCGCTCCATAATTCGTCAGGCGCAGAAGTATTGCCGGCGCGCAATTGCATTTCGATTTCTCCAATATTTTCAATTTCAGGTCTGCCAATAAAAGATTTATAATTCAAATCTATTATATCAGATAAATATTCCGCACTTTTGAAAGTCATATCAATTTCAAAAAATTCCGCTGGATTAGATGCGCCGAATATAGCCAAATTATTTTGACTATTCAAACACAATTTAGTAATAGCGCCGTTTTTGGTTTTATAGACTATATCATATTCTTTACCTATTATGCGATATAAATAGTTTCTTCTGCTGCTGGCTATATAAATAACCTGTTCATTATCTATTGTAAAATCATTAATGCCGTCATTATTCAATTCTGCAACTAATGTTTTTGACTGCTCTGTTACATAATATAGCGCAGACGACCTGATTTGCTGAGCGAACATCGGCGGCATTCCCGTCGATCGTTTGGACTGCTGCGCTTTGGGATCGCCTTCGCCGGCTGCACTTTCCATTTCGTTCATGAAATTTTCTGTTATCATTTCTAATACTTCAGAAGCATCGGCTTCTGAAAATGTCTGCGGCTGATTCATCTGCTGTGATTTTTGCTGTCCTGAAAAAAAATTGACCGCCGCGTAAATTTTATTATCTTGTGTAACTAATATTTTTCTTATTTCCGCGTTGCCGAAATTTTCTAATGCCTTCGATTTATTGTTCGGATCAGATAATGATATTAAATATAACAGCCCTGTATTAGAGCCGCCGGCAATTAAAAATTGTTTGTATCTTGAAAGCGTCAAAACATTTTTATCTTTTAATTTATAAAATACATTGAATGCACCGGTCTGCGCGTCTATTCTGAAAATTCTGCCGTTTGTGCCAGCGGCATAGTAATAATTATTAATTCTAATCAAATCATAAATATAATTACTCGGCAGATTGCATAATAATTTGTCTGGATAAATGTAAATATTGCCATTTGGAATAGCGGCATACAATATTTTTTTATCAATTTCATCGTAATACAATTTTGATACTGCTGTAATATCATTCGCTAATTTATAATTATTTTTTAAAATGAATTTTTCTTTTTCTCTTTCGTATTCTATTATTGCCGCCGGGGTTCCAGTAGAATAGATTATTTTTTTGTCTTCTAAATACAGCATATCCCATAATTCTTTATTTATAATTTCTTGAGAAGTTTGCTGTTCTTTAAGTTTATACCATACTTTTAATTTGCCGTCTGTTCCGATTGCTGTGCCGTCGAATTTACCTGTGAGATAATCATTTGTTTTTGAAAATAATTTATATTGCGTTTGCGTGGCTTCAACAGAATTAATCAGCCATAACATAATTAATATTAATATTGTAAATTTTTTAAAAATAACCATTAACCTTCTCCCTTTTTTTATTGTAATTTTTTTTCTAATGTTATGCGAGTATTAGCGCTGCCATATACTATAAAATCTTGCGGTATATTAGTAAAACTATAATTCGGTATGCGTCTGAAACGATCTGGCGCATCTAATAATTTTGAATTTACGCTAAAAGTCGAACTTTCAAACAATCTATTTTTTACAAGAATTTTATCATTAGGCAATCTAAAAAAAACCACGATATCATTATTTGAATAAATCTGTTTGATATACTCGCAAAATTCGTCAAAATTTTGCGGATCAGATTTTATTAATGGCGCGCGATTGCCGGCTGTGACAAAAATCTGTAAATTTCTTAATTCTTCGCATTCTTCTGGAATATATAATTTTAAATTTACAAATGTGTCGGGTTTGTTATTATGCGTTAATAAAATTTTTAAAGTAATAGTTTCGCCGGCTACAGCAGTAATTTTTGAAGGTATCACATCTGAAATTTTATATACTAATTCGTCATTAATAATTTTAGTTTTATATTCGATATTTTGTAATTCGATTTTTTTAAAAGGATTTTCAAACAGCATAAATAACGGCTGAAAAATATTTAATGAATACGCGCCGCTGTAATTGCTGTAATCCAAAAAATTATATTCTAATGTATATGTATCATTAAATTTTAATTTTAAGTTTTGATAAATTGTAATTTGAGCATTGCCGACATTTGCCGTAGAATATATGCTATTCACAGCGGAAATTAAAAGCAGCATCGGTGTTAAATTTTTATTATTCACAACTTGCAAATTAATATTTTTTTTAATATTACTTTTTGGATAATCTAATGAAATACTAAAAGGTATCATATTGCTTTTTTTTAATGGGTCAATAATAATAGTAGCGAATCTATCTTGCACCAATGCGCCGTTCATTTCAATTGGCGAACCCATTTTCCAAGAAATTTGATTATTTTTCATAACTGTATGCACGCCGGCAGTTGCAGCTGGAAATTCGACATTTCCTAAATTATACATCGGATGCCCAAATGCTAAAATTTTACCATCATTAGTAATAGCGGTAATTGTGCCGATTCCAGAAGCTGACCAATCGCCGGTTATTAATGGTATCGCAATTGCCGCGCCCGGCTCGTATTTCGCTTTTTCGTCCCATAATCCTGCGCCGCTCATTTCAAACGGCAGCATATTATAATAATCAAAAAAATCAGAATATTCATTAAAAATTTTATTACTAAATCCGCTCAACATAATTGGAGTTTGTATTGTTGTTATTTGCTGATTTTCAAATTTTTTAGTATTAGATTTTTTATTAAAAATATCAAATGCTGTAGTAATATCGTTTTCTTTCAGAGGCGTGTTATAATCGCGTAAAATGCTCTCTATCGGAGTGATGCCGGCAATCGGCTCTATACTATTGCGCCAAGCATAAGCGAGCGCGCCTATTAGTTTATCGTCAATATAAACAGGCGAGCCGCTCATACCAGCGACTATCCGCGAAATTTCCAGATCTTTGCCGCTGCATTTGACAAGTATCAAATCTCTGTCCGGCTGCGCTTTCTTTAAAATTGAGATGACCTCTATTCCAAAAGTTTCAGGTTTGGTCCCTTGAAAAACTGATAAGCCGTAGCCCTTCATTCCCGGCTTGATTTCTGAAAGTCGCATAATATTCAAACCAGCAGTATTTAATATTTCGCTGTCGCTTGAATATCCTAAGGACAGCAGACAAATATTCATCAAAAAAACTAAAATTATTATTTTTAAAAATTTTATATTAATTTTTATTCCCCCTTGCTTTGCTTTTTATAAAATTAAACATTTTGATTTTTTTCGATTTTCGCCCAACTATCGCGCAGCGCTGCAATTCTATTAAACACCAAATTTTCAGGCGTAGAATCAACTCTATCTATACAAAAATATCCCTGTCTTAAAAATTGAAATCTATCGTCGATTTTCGCAGTTTTTAAAGACATCTCTAATTTACAATTTTTTAAAATTTCAAGAGATTTGGGATTTATATTGACTTTATAATCTTGGCCTTCTTCAACATCGTCAGGATTTGGTTTTGTAAATAAATTGTCATATAACCGCACTTCTGCGTCAACAGCATATTGCGCTGATACCCAATGCGCAGTGCCTAAAACTTTTCTGCCATCTTGCGACCAGCCGCCTTTTGTGTCCGGATCGTATGTGCAGCGCAGTTCAATAATATTGCCGGCGCTGTCTTTTATCACATCTACGCATTTTATATAATATGCGTATTTCAATCTAATCTCTTTACCCGGCGATAATCTGAAATATTTTTTCGGCGGATTTTCACGAAAATCATCTTGCTCAATATACAATATTTTAGTAAATGGCAATTTCCTATTGCCCATTTCCGTATTTTCTGGATTGTTTTCTGCTTCGACCCATTCAACTTTATCGTCAGGATAATTTGTTAGTACTACTTTCAGAGGTCTTAATACAGCCATTACTCGCTGTGCAGTATATCGCAAATCTTCGCGAATGCAGTGCTCTAATAGAGATATATCTACTACGCTATTCGCTTTTGCTACTCCGATTTTTTCGCAAAATGTCTGTATTGCTGAAGGAGTATAGCCGCGCCGCCGCAATCCTGCAATCGTCGGCAGTCGCGGGTCATCCCAGCCGCTGACATATTTATTTTCTACTAATTCTAATAACTTGCGCTTGCTCATAACTGTATAACTTAAATTTAATCGCGCAAATTCTATTTGTTTTGGACATTCTTTTAAATTTAATGATTGCAGCACCCAATCGTATAAAGGTCTGTGATCTTCAAATTCGAGCGTGCAAATTGAATGAGTTATCCGTTCAATATAATCTTCGAGGGGATGCGCAAAATCATACATAGGATAAATTACCCATTTTTTGCCTGTGCGATAATGTTCGACAAATCGAATTCTATATAATATCGGATCGCGCATATTCATATTCGGCGAAGCCATATCTATTTTCGCGCGCAATACGCATTCGCCTTCTTTAAATTTTCCAGCAGCCATATCTCTAAATAATTTTAGATTTTCTTCTACGCTGCGCTGACGATAAGGACTTTCTTTACCCGGCTGCGTGAGCGTGCCGCGATACTCTTTCAATTCTTCGGGCGTTAAATGACAGACATACGCTTTGCCTAATTTTATTAATTGCTCTGCATAATCATACAATTTATCAAAATAATCAGCGGCAAAATAAAGATTTGAGCCCCAATCAAATCCCAGCCATTTAACATCATTTTTTATTGATTCTACATACTCAATATCTTCTGTCGTGGGATTTGTGTCATCAAACCGCAAATGGCATTTGCCATTGTATTTCTGCGCTAATCCGAAATTTAAACATATAGATTTTGCATGACCTATATGCAAATAACCATTTGGCTCAGGCGGAAATCGCGTTACTACCCTGCCGTTATAAACATTATTTTTTAAATCTTCATCAATAATTTCTTCAATAAAATTTTTAGAAATCTCAACTTTTTCTTTATTGTCCTTTTCCATAATAAAATTACACCTTTTCAGTTCAACAAATAAATCTCAAATAAAATTAGCATAGTGATTATAAATATTTTTTTCTATAAGTCAAACAAATTTTAAAACACTTATTTTTATGATAAAAATAAAAAAAAATAATCAAATAAAAAAAAATCTTGACAAATAAAAATAATAATATAGAATAGTCGCCATTATTAATTAAATCTTTGATTTTTCAAGGAAATTTTGCGATAAAATTTAATTGCCCTGGTAGCTCAGTCGGTAGAGCAGCGGACTGAAAATCCGCGTGTCGATGGTTCAATTCCGTCCTGGGGCACCACCACCTTTTTTAGCCGGTTATTTTTATAACCGGCTTTTTTTTTATAATTTTTTTTATTATCAGTTATAGTATGGTTCAATGTGTATTAATAAATCGTAGATATTTTTATGTTCATTCATAATTTTTTCTTTTAGTTTGTGCGATAGATGATGAGCATATTCAATAGTGAGATTTTTATCAACAGAAATGTGCATATCAACAAAAATCAAATTTCCGAGCATCCTCATTCTGATATTATGAAAATCCTTTATTTCGTGTTCGTTTTTTATTATATCGATAATTTCTTGTTTTAGTTCGTTTGTCGGCGCAGTATCAATAATACTTTTAAAAGCATTATAAAAAATAGGTACGGCAATTTTTAAAATCAGTATCGCTATACCGATGCCTAATATTGCATCAATAAAATATAACTTTGGAAAAAAATGAATTACAATTAAACCGATGACTACCGGCGCGCTTGACAGCGCGTCGCTGCGGTGATGCCAAGCATTAGCGACTATACTTGAATTATTGTATTTTTTTCCGATTTTTAATGTTTTTTGATAGAGATATTCTTTGACTATAACAGACGCAAATGCTACGATTATCGCGCTTTTTGTTGCGGCGCATTTGGCGGCTGGTTTGAAAAGCGATGATAATGCGTCGAGCGCAATAAAAAATGCCACTGCCGCTAAAATCAGTCCTAATGTTATTTCAGCCGCTGTTTCGATTTTTTTATGGCCATAGGGATGGTCGTCATCAGATGGTTTATCTCCGTAAACAATGCCGAAAATTACAATTATATCAGATATTAAATCAGATAAACTATGCAAGCCGTCAGCCACTAATGCGCGGCTTTTTGAAAATACGCCGACCGCAATTTTGAAAAAAGACAGCAATATATTTATAACTGCGCCGAATATAGTTATATCAATTCTTTCGTCTTTTTTTTTCATAAATTATTTATCTACAAAATAATTCACTACTGGATTGCGCGCCGCTAATGTTTCATTTACTCGTCTAACCGGCGTGTTATGAGGCGCAGATTTTATCAGTTCAGGCGAAGTTTTACATTCTTCGCTGATTTGTATCATTGCACTTATAAATTCGTTCAATGTTTCTAATGTTTCTGTTTCTGTTGGTTCAATCATCATTGCCTCATCGACTATTAATGGGAAATATATAGTCGGCGGGTGAATGCCGAAATCCATCAGGCGTTTTACTATGTCAAGCGTTTTTAGTTGACATTCTTTTTGGTATTTGTTGTTAATTACAAATTCGTGCTTGCATATTTGATTATAAGGGACAAAATAATATTTAGATAATTTAGATTTTAGATAATTAGCGTTTAGCACTGCGATATCGCTGACTTCGTTCAATCCGTTAGCGCCTAAAATTTTTATGTAAAAATATGCTTTTAATAAGACATTAATATTTCCGTAATAAGAATGTATGGAGCCAATAGATTTTTCATTAGAATAATCTAAATAATATTCGTTATTTTTATTTTTTTTGATGAAAGGAACTGGCAGATAATCTTTTAAAAAATTTTTTATCGCTACTGGTCCGGCGCCGGGCCCTCCAGCGCCGTGCGGAGTAGAAAAAGTTTTATGCAAATTTAAATGCGTTACATCAAATCCCATATCGCCGGGGCGGCATTTTCCCAATATTGCGTTCATATTAGCGCCGTCGCAGTAGAGCAAACTATTATTTTTATGGAGTATTTCAGATATTTCGAGTATATTTTTTTCAAATAGTCCGAGCGTATTGGGATTAGTGAGCATCAACGCCGCAACATTTTGCGATAAATGTTTTTTTAGTTCTGGGATAGAAACGTAGCCGTTTTCATCGCTTTTAATTTGAATTATTTTATAGCCGAGCAGCGCCGCGCTTGCCGGATTTGTGCCGTGCGAATTATCAGGCACAATTATCGTATCTCGATTTTCTTTTAGTTCGGAAAAATATTTTTTTATAATTTTTAAGCCGGTATATTCGCCGTGCGCGCCTGCTACCGGCTGCAGAGTCACAGCGTCAAGCCCTGTAATTTTACAAAGATATTCGCTTAATTCATACAAAATTTTTAGTAAATATTGCGGCGGTGCCGCGGTTTCAGGATGAATATTGAAAATTTGTTTTGCGCTCAATTCTTCATTTATTTTAGGATTATATTTCATTGTGCACGAACCGAGCGGATAAAAGCCCTTATCTACGCAGTGGTTTTTTTGCGATAGATTTAGATAATGGCGCGCAATAATATTTTCATTTAGTCCGTTAAAATCTGGATTGTAGGCTGTCAGATATTTTGCGTCTGGCGATTTTAGCGGTATTTCATTATCTACTCCGAAAATTTTTTCAGGATTATTATTTCCTTTATAATCAAAAATAACTTTCATTTTTGTCATTTGAAAAAATTAATTATTAATTCAGCAAATTTATTGATGTCTGAAACGCTGTTTTGTTCAGTGTTGGATATTAATAAACAATTATCTAAATTTTTATATTTATTAGTCAGATTAATGCCCGGGACAATATTGTTTTCTTCGCAGATATTGAAAAACTCGTTTATCTTGTCTTGCGATTTAAAGTCAATCACAAATTCATTAAATGTATCGCCTGAAAATTTAAAAATGTTTTCTTTGATATTTTCAGCCAAACATTTTTTTAGATATTCAGTTCGAGAATAAATTAATTGCGCTAAATATTTCAGTCCGTCAAAGCCCAAATATGAAAAATATACCAATGCTCGCAATGCGCAAAGCGATTCATTTGAGCATATATTAGACACGGCATTTTCACGGCGGATATGTTGTTCGCGCGTTTGAAGAGTTAAAACAAACGCGGTATTGTTATTAGCATCTATTGTTTTGCTTACTATTCTTCCGGGAATTTTGCGAGTGAATTGTTTTTTTGCGGCAAACATACCTAATAGCGGTCCGCCGAAATTCATCGGATTGCCGAAACACTGCCCTTCTGCTATGGCAATATCAAAATTAAGTTCCGCAGGTTTTTTTAATAATCCAGCCGCAATCGGATAGAATGCCATTATTTTGATAAAATCATTAGAATTATTGATTTTTTGCAATATATCAGTATCTTCTAAAATTCCGAAATAATTAGGATATTGAAAAACTACGGCAAATGCGTTATTTAGATAATTTTCTAATTGTTTATAATCAGTTTGTCCAGTTGTTTGATTATAATCCGCAAAAATTATTTCGATATTAGGATTATCAGAATAATAAGTTTTTAAAACATTTTTAAATCTATAATTTAGATTTTCTGGAATTATCAAATATTTTTTAGTTTTATCAGATATAGTATTTCTTGCGGTCCAGACCGCTTCGCAGAGCGCGGTTGCTCCGTCGTAGAGCGATGCATTAGAAATATCGAGTCCTGTAAGTGCGCATATCATCGATTGATATTCGTAAATATATTGAAGTGTGCCTTGACTTATTTCTGGCTGATATGGAGTGTAAGCAGTATAAAATTCCGAGCGATTAGCGACAAAATCTACAATTGGCGGGATATAGTGATTATATATTCCTCCGCCAGCGAATAAAGTTTTAAATTTAGTTTTGTTTTCTATTTTTTTAAGTTCATTTGATAATTCCAATAAACTTGAAGATTTTAGATTTAATATTTGATTGAATTTATCAGCAATAAAAATTTGGCGCGGGATATCTGAAAATAAATCTGCTATTGAATTTACGCCGACAGCGTCGAGTATTGTTTTTTTGTCAATATCAGAATGCGTTATATACATAAATTTTTATAAATTAAAAATGCAGCCGCTGAAAAAAATGCGGCTGCAATATAAAAAATAAAATTTAAAATTATTTTATTTTGCTTCTTCAGCTTCTTTACGATATTGTTCTGCTTCCGCGATAATTTTTTTTGCTACATCCATCGGCGCTTCTTCATAATGAGAGAACGAAGTTTCAAAATCTCCTTGTCCGCGTGTTAAAGAGCGAAGGTCAGTAGCGTATCTGTGTAATTCTCGTTCAGGCACTTGCGCTTTTACTATGCTGATTCCTTCGTTTGAGTCCATACCTAAAATTTTACCGCGTCGTGAATTTATATCGCCAATAACATCGCCCATATATGATTCTGGGATGCTTACTTCTAAATTATAAATCGGCTCTAAAATTACCGGCTGACATTTTTCGCATATTGCTTTAACTGCAAATGACCCGGCAATTTGAAATGCCAAATCAGAAGAATCAACATCATGATAAGTGCCGTCATAAACAGCGACTTTTACATCAACTATTGGATAGCCAGCTGTATATCCGCGATTCAACGCGTCGCGTACGCCTTTTTCTACTGCCGGCACATATTTTGCAGGTATTGCGCCGCCGAATATTTCATCGACAAATTCTACGCCTTGTCCGCGCGGCAGCGGCTCTACTCTTATATGACAATCGCCGTATTGTCCGCGTCCGCCAGATTGTTTTTTGTATTTTCCTTGCGCTTCGACTTTTTTCTTGATAGTTTCGCGATAAGGCACGCGCGGCGGAGTAATTTCAAAATTAATATTTGTCTTTTGTTTTGCTTTTTTTAGCAATAAATCCAACTGCGCTTCGCCCATACCGCTTATAATGAATTCATTAAAAACTTTATCAGTAAAAACCTTTATAGTAGGATCAGATTGAGACAGCGCAATTATTGTGCTTGTTAATTTCTCTTGGTCTTTTTTGTTTTCTGCTTTGATAGCATTGAATAATACTGGTTTTGGAAAATTGATCGCTTTAAAATTATAAGAAAATGAACTATTTTTTAAAGTATCCCCGACTTTTGTATCTTTTAGTTTTACTAATACTCCGATATCGCCAGTTGCTAATTCGCCTAAATCTATGCGGTTTTTACCGACCATTGCGGTAATCTGGTTAATTCGCTCTTTTGTGCCTGTTCGTGAATTTAATACTTCGTCTCCGGCTTTTAATGTTCCGCAAAAACATTTAATATATGACATTTCGCCTAAATGGTCTTCAACCACTGTTTTGAAAACTAATCCGGCAAATGGCTGCTGCGCTGTTATGTCTATCTCCGCTTTTTCTTCGGGATTATTAGAATTTTCCATTTCGATGATTTTTCTATCTAATGGCGACGCGCACATAGCTATAAATTTTTCAAATAAATTATTTAAACCGCAATTTTTTATTGATGAGCCGCATAATACAGGCACTAACAAATCATTAATAATCGCTTTTTTTAATTGTTCAAATATCTCCTGCTCGCTCAATGTTTCGCCGTTTAAATATCTTTCCATCATAGCGTCATCTGTAACTGCGACTGCATCTATGATTTTTGTGCGGTAATCTTCGACTATATCTTTTAGATTATCTGGAATATCTAAAATTTCAGGCGGCGTGCGGTCTGCTTTGGCTTTATAAAATTTCATTTTTATTAAGTCAATAATGCCTTCAAATTTTGCGCCTTCGCCAACAGGTATTTGAATGGCTACTGCTTTGTCAGTTAATTGTTTGGTTATTGAATCCATACATTTTTGAAACGACGCGTTTTCTATATCCATTTTATTAACAAATATTAATTTCGATTTTTGATAATCTTTCAAGACCTTCCATAATTTTAAAGTATGTATTTGCACGCCTGCTTGCGCGTCAATTAGTATCACTGCATTTTCGCATACTGTTATAGCACCGATTGAATCGCCGATAAAATCAGGATAGCCGGGCGTATCTATCATATTTATTTTTATTTCTTTTTCTTCGATAGGAAAAACTTTTGACGTTAATGATATTTTTTTTTCAATTTCAAAAGGCAAAAAATCTACTTGCGATGTGCCGTCAGCCACGTTGCCTAATCTATTGATTATTTTTTTGTTGAATAATAATTGTTCTAATAATGTTGTTTTTCCTGCGCCGCTGTGAGATAATAGCGCAACATTTCTGATATTTTTCGGGTCAAATTGTTTCATTGTGTTTTCACTCCTCAAAAAAAAATAAATAGATAATTCGATTGATTTTACTAATTTTTTTTTTAAAAGCAAGTTTTTTTTAATAAAAAACTTGAAATTTAAATATTTTATTATTAAATATTAATTATGGTTATGTTTCAAAATATGTTTCCTGTTCATAATCCGGTCTTAATATTTGCTATTGTTATGTTAATTGTGTTGATAGCGCCGATTATATCGCGGTTTTTGAAAATGCCGGATATAGTCGGATTATTAATAGCAGGCACGATATTTGGTAGTCATATATTACACATTTTAGAGCGCGACCAAGCAATAGAATTATTAGGCACAATAGGATTGTTATATATAATGTTTCAAGCCGGATTAGAAATAGACCTTCAACAAGTTAAAAAAAACAAACATTATAGTTTATTATACGGATTTTTTACTTTTATAATTCCGCTGGTTTTAGGAGTGATTGCCGGACTGTATATTTTAGGAATAGAAAATTTAGCGTATTCAATATTATTAGCGAGTATGTTTTCATCGCATACATTAATTTCATATCCTATTGTAAGCAGATTGGGAATTACTAAACATCGAGCGGTTAACACTACCATTAGTGGCACAATAATAACTGATGTGTTAGCAATGATAATATTAGCAATTGTGATACGAATGAGAGTCGGAGAAATTACATATATTTTTTGGTTAAAGTTTTTTTTGTTCTGCGTTGTGTATGTTGTATTGTCTTTTAAATTTTTACCGAAATTAAGCACTTGGTTTTTTAGAAAATTTTCAACAGAATTAGGGGTGGAAGAATATGTGTTCGTATTGGCTATGTTATTCAGTAGCGCGTTTGTTTCGCATTTAGTGGGATTAGAGCCGATAGTCGGCGCATTTTTTACAGGCATAATATTAAATTCATTAATACCTGAAAATAGCGTGCTGATGCATAGAATACAATTTATCGGAAATGCGTTATTTATTCCGTTTTTTTTACTGTCAGTCGGAATGATAATTAATCCGAAATTAATATTCAGCGACGCGCATACTATTAAAGTAATAGTTACAATGATTATAGTAGCGATAATATCGAAATATTTTGCCGCTGATATATTTGTTAGAATTATGAAATTTTCAAGAAATGAATGCAATTTAATGTATGGATTAAGTGTAAACCAAGCTGCAGCGACATTAGCCGCAATATTAGTATCATATAAATTAGGAATATTTACAGAAGCGTATTTAACTGGCGCAATAATTATGATATTAGTGACTTGTTTGATAGGCGGCTATGTCACAGATTGGTCTGCGCGAAAAATAATAATAGAAGAAAAAAATAAATTTTGTTTTAAAGAACAAAAATATTTAGATAGAATATTAGTGACATTGAAAAATCCTAATACAATGAATAATTTAGTGCATTTTGCTATGCTTTTACATAAAAATAATAATGAATCTATTTATTTAGCAAATATAGTGATAGACGGGCCGGATGTAGAGCAGAATTTAATAAAAGGCGAAAATCTATTAACAAAAGCAGTAATACGTATAAACAGTGTTAAGAAAAATGCGCTACCTTTGACTGCAATAGATATAAATGTTAAAAATGCGCTTGTAAAAATGATTAGAGAAAATCGTATAACAAAAGTCATATTTGGCTGGTCATCAGAAAAAAGTAGTTATCAACAATTGTATAAAGACGAGATAAAAAGTTATATAATTCAAAGCAATGAAATGATATTTTTTCTGCGGATAGTCGAACAGATAAATTTGACAAAAAGAATTATATTGATAATTCCGCCGCTGATACACAAGCAAAATGGTTTTATTGAATCATTAAATGAATTGAAGGCATTGATATTAGCGATAAATGCTGAATTATTAGTAATATGTGAAACTGAAAATGAATTATTGGAGTTAATAAATAATATTAAACCGAAAATGAATGCAAAATTTTTTAAAATTACAAGTTGGAAAAAAATTATTGATGTATTAAATGAAATAGTTATTCCGGGAGATACTATTATTCAGATGATAGCGCGGCAGGGAAAATTGGCTTGGCGTTCGAGTTTCGATAGAATGCCGGAAAATATCGCAAAAAAATTTAAAAATAATAATTTTATTATGATTTATCCTTATTCAAATATTAGCGAAATTGAATATGAAGAAATCAAAAAATTTGAAGTGCCGCTATTGAATTTTATAACTCGGCAAAATATTTGTTTTAATTATGATAAGAACGATATTCTGGAATTATTAAATGATTTAGTTTTGAATATTCAAATAGAAAATAAAAAAGAACTTTTGAGAAAATTAATATCTGCAGCGCGGGATATACCTATTGAATTAAATGAATATATTGTTTTGATACATATTCACACCAATAAAATAGAAAATTTTCAGATTTATATTTATACAAATCAAGTTGGTTTTGATTTGAGTTTGGATAATGTTATTAAGCCGAAAATATTGATAATTTTACTTTCGCCTGAAAATGTCAAAGCTGAAAGTCATTTGAATATGCTGGCAGAAATATCAAAAACAGTGCAGATTCCAAAATTTACCGAAGTATTATTAAAATCTAAAAATTATGATGATTTTATTGAGCGATTAAATAATAAATAGCGAGTTTGAAACAAAATTAAAAAAATAAAGGAGTTAATATAATAAAATGTTATTCAAATTTTCACTAAAAACAACGCGAAATAATGAATTAATAGATATTACAGATGAAGTTGAAAAATATGTGCGACAAACTAAAATATCCTCAGGGCTTTGCGTGGTATATACTCCGCATACAACAGCGGCGATTACTATAAATGAAAACGCTGACCCGACAGTGCAGCGAGATATAATCTATGAATTGAATAAAATTGTGCCGCTGTCAGATAATTACCAGCATTCAGAAGGCAATTCAGCAGCGCATATTAAATCAAGTTTGGTAGGCACAAGTGAAACAATTATCATTGAAAATAATCAGTTATTATTAGGCACTTGGCAAGGCATTTATTTTTGCGAATTTGACGGACCGCGCGCTCGCACAGTTTTTGTCAAATGCCTGTAAATTTTAGTTCAATTTTTGCAAAAAAAAATAAAAAATAGAGAATGACGATATTTTTATTTTGGAGTGTGCACTTCTAAAAATGACCAATATTGTTTAATAACCAATAAATATGAATAAATAATTATAAATTAAGCATCTTGCGTGAAAAATATGCCGTTCCCCTGCGAAACACTAAAAAAATGTTAACCGCGTAGCGTAAAATTAATTTATGAAAAATTATTTTTTTTCGATGAATGAGTCTGTTTCTTGCGAGTATATGAGAATTTTGGGTTTGTGATTTTTTAGTTCTTCTGGCGAGAATAAAGCAAAACTGAAAATAATAATTTTATCGCCAACCATTGCTAATCTCGCAGCAGCGCCGTTAATGCCAAATTCTTTTGAGCCGGCAGGTGCTTTGATTATATAAGTCTCAAAGCGCGCGCCGTTATTTTTATTTACAACTAGTACTTTTTCAAATTCTTGCAAGCCGGCTTGATTGATTATATTTTCGTCTATTGATATGCTGCCTTCATAATCGAGTTCGCTTTTTGTTACTGCTGCATTATGTATTTTCGCTTTTAAAAAAGGTATAAGCATTTTTTTGTTCCTTATAAATTATCCTTAAAAAAAATTAAAAAATTGTATATCAAAAAAATAGTCATTTGTCAATAAAAAATTATTTTTTAAAAATTAATTTTAATGTTTTCAGTCCGTAAAATATATATGTTTTTAATTGATAGAAATTTCGTATTTTTTTGAGTTTTTTATAAATGTATCTCGGTCGCAAATAGAATTTTTTTATCGCTTGTCTGCGGAAATCAAGCAACTCTTGCACTGTGAAATTTTCAGTTGTTTCTGTCGGCTTGCCGAAATAATTAGCGCCGATATTTATTTTTTTAGATGAAATCGAGTTATATAATTCTGTTCCTTTAAATGCGGTAGCAATATGAAATTCAGCGAAATCGCAATCTAATTCAATAGCGAAATCAATTGTTTTTTTTATGTCGTTTTTAGTTTCCCACGGAAAACCCAACATAAAAAAACCGTAAATTTGAAGTCCGACATTTTTTGCTAAATTTACAGAGTTTTTAGCATCTTCCACAGTCGCGCCTTTTTTCATTTTTTTAAGGGATTCGTCGGATCCGGATTCAATGCCAAACGCAATGAGCCAGCATCCGGCTTTTTTCATTTTTTCTAATGTTTCTTTATCTAATGGTTTGACGCGGGCATTGGCGACCCAGCGGATATTTATTTTTTTTTCTAATATTTTATCGCATAATTCGCAGACCCATTTTTTGTTGATTGTAAATGTGTCTGACCGAAAAAAGAAATCTGTAATATTATATTTAGCAATGCATTCTTCTAATTCTGAAATTATATTGTCAGCAGACCTGTATCTTACATTTTTTCCTGAAATAATTGGTGTTAAACAATATATGCAATTCGCCGGACAGCCGCGCGAACTTTCTATTGTAGCCATCGGTTTGCCAGTGTCAGGTCTAATATATAATTCATTTTTCATTAAATCGCGCGCCGGAAACGGCAAAACATCTAAATTTTCAAGTTGCGCTAATTTTTCAGGTATTATCCATTTATTTTCTTTTTTATAAATCAGTCCGCAAGCAGTTTCGCGTTTGCTCTTATCGTCAAAATATTTTAAAAATTCATTAAGCGTCGCTTCTGCTTCGCCTTTTACTGCATAATCAAGTGGCTCAATATATTTTTCATAGTCATTTAAGTCATTATAAGTAAGAGTAGAAAATAATGCGCCTTTTGCGATTATTATACCGGTCGGCAAAATTTGTTTGATGATTTTAAATGTCTCATAATCGTCTATTAATGCTCCGTCAGTAGAAGAAATAAAAATTATATCAGGTCTGATTTTTTTTAAATCGTCGATTAAATTATCAATATTTTTATTTTCAGAAGGATAATCTATTATATAACTGTCAAAATTATATAATCGCGCTATCGCGGCAATATATCCTAAATCATTGCATGCGCGCTGCGATACTGTGATACTGTCGTCTATTGACGCTTGACATCTGTCTTCGCCGCGCTGAAATTTTTTACCCGGCGGATATATCGCTAATAATTTATATCTTGTCATTTTATTTTTTTCTTGTATTCTTTTAATTAATCTCTAAAATTATTTAGTATATAATAAACAAATAATATTGTAAATAAAAAAAATATGTTGACTAATTTGAATATTGAATTGATTTATGATGATGATAACAAAAAAATTGAAGTTTTAATAATCGGTGAGATTGATTATTCTAATTATGAAAAACTTCGGCAAATAACCAGAAAAATATTGGATTCTGCTAATAATTATAAAGAGATAATATTTAATTTAAAAGATTGTAAAATGATAAGCAGTAATGGTTTTGGTTTATTTTTTGAACTCCAAGATTTTCTAATAAATCGCAAATATGCCGCAAAAATAAAATTTTCTAATGTTAATAATTTAATATTACAAAATATGAAAATTTTAAAAATGGACAGCGAATTTGAAATTTTAGTTTGATATTAATATGAAAATTTGTATTTTAAAAAGTAAAAAATATATTGCTATTACGAAATTTATAATACATAAAATATTAGATGAAAAAAAAATTGCCGATCAAAAAATTGATAATATTTTGATTTGTATTAATGAATTGCTTGCAAATATAATCGGGCATACAACATCTAAATATAAAGACGGAACTGTATCGCTGCTGCTTAATATTGGCGGCGACAGAATTATTTTTGATATAATGACCGAAGACGAAAAAATCGATATTTCAAATGAATTTAAAGATTCGGCGTTTCGTAAAAATTATTCAGGAGCGGGGCTATACATTATAAAAAATTATGCTGATGAATTTTATTATGAACATAAAGCAAACAAAAATTTTTTTAAATTAATTTTTTCGTTGCTATGAATGAATTAAATCTTAAAATTTTGCAATATGAAAAAGCGTCTGAAATAAATATTTTAGCAGGCGGAATAGCGCACGAATTTAATAATTTGCTTTACGGCATCTCCGGGTATATTGAAGTATTGGAAAATTATGACGACGCAGATATAAAAAAAATATCTGAAAAAATTCGGAATTTGATTGATAAAGCAGAACAGATAACAGATAGATTATTGAATTTATCGCGTATAGAAAACGCAGTAAAAACTGAATTTTTGCCTGAAATTGAAATACAGGCGGTTGTAGATTTATACAAATATAAAATAAAAGAACACGGCATAACAGTTAAATTAGAATTTCAAAATGCTAAACAGATATATTTTAATATCAGCGATTTTAATTCGATAATTTCTAATCTTTTGATTAATGCTATTGATGCTGTAATAGAAAAACAAAATGATAGAGAAATTAAAATAAAAACATATAGTGACAGCGATTATTATAATATAGTATTTTGGGATTCAGGCATAGGCATAGATAATGAAAATATAGATAAAATTTTCAAACCATTCTTCACTACAAAAATTAGAACTTCATTGTCAGGCGCAGGACTGGGCTTGGCGTTTATTAGAAAAATAATTTTTGAAAATAACGGAGAAATAAAGGTATTTTCCGAGAAAAATAAATTTACAGAATTTCATATTAAACTGCCGCTGTTTTCTAAAAAAAAGATAGATGATAGCACAGAATTTTTTTTAGACACTACTATTGAAAAAACTGTTTATTTCATTGATAATGCCGCACCTGAAAATTTTATAATCAGAGATTTTTTAGAATATAATAATATAATAGTTTTTGACGATTTAGAAAAAATCGACTGCGCAAATGAAATAATTATTGACGATAGAATATTTGATAAACTTGAATATTTAGAAAAGTTACGCGATAAAAATATTATTGCGCTTTTGACAGATTATCAAAATATTTTTAAATATCGCGATTATTTTGATAAAATTTATTTTTTTGTTCAGCCCTTGAATTTTAATGAATTAAGATTATTAGTAAGATTTATCTATAATCGCGAAATATCTGAAATTCCGTATGTGATTTTTGAAAATGAACGAAAAAATAAATAAAATATTTAGTGCTCTTGATAAAAAATACGGATGGCTCGGCTGGTGGCCATCTACTCCGCCAGATAAGGAATATCCTGAATATCATAAATCTAAAAATTATAAATATTCAGAGTATGAAAAATTTGAAATTGCGATAGGAGCGATACTTACGCAAAATACGGCGTGGTCAAATGTAGTCAAAGCATTATACAATCTAAAAAAATTAAAAT
Organism: bacterium; assembly: GCA_029551925.1. Taxonomy (GTDB): domain Bacteria; phylum JAGOBX01; class JAGOBX01; order JAGOBX01; family JAGOBX01; genus JAKPEO01. The sequence continues at coordinate 23,924 of JAKPEO010000124.1, read as the reverse complement.
GCTCCAGCCCTGAAAAAATGCTGGAAATAGAAGAAACTAAAATATTAGAAGCGATTAAACCGAGCGGCTATTATAATCAAAAATTGAAAAAAATGCGGTATTTATGCGAATTTTTAATAAAAAATAATTGGCGCGATTTGGAAAAATTAGACATTTCAGAATTGCGCAAAAGATTATTAGATATTTGGGGTATCGGTAAAGAAACCGCGGATAGCATAATACTGTATGTTTTTAATAAACCGATATTTGTAGTAGATGCTTATACCAGACGAATTTTGCAACGCTGCGAAATTATAGACGCTAAAAAAGATTATGACGAAATTAGAATATTGATTGAAAAAAATATTCCAAAAAAAGTTAATTTGTATAAAAATTATCATGCGGCGATTGTTGAACACTGTAAATATAATTGTAAAATAAAACCGCTGTGCGAACACTGCATAATAAAAAATTATTGTAAATTAAATTAAATTAAATTAAATAAAAAAAACTTTTAATATTTTTTTGCATTTTGAAAAAAATGCGGGTTAAAAGAGTAAAAGTTTTTTGTTCTTTTTTGTTTTGATTTTTCAGTTCACTATATTTATGACTGCAGCCTGCAATTTTGACTTTATAGTTTTTTTTCTTGATTTTAATGATATGTTAGTTTATATTAAAATATAATTTTGCTTCACTTAGGAGAGTAAGAAAATAATGGGAATTTTATTTTTAATTATTGGGGTGATTGTCGGTGCTGCCTGGACTTTTATTTTTACAAACCTAAATACTAAATTAAAATTTGTAAAAAAAGAAGATTTTGAAACATTACAAAAAAATAAAAATGAAATTGATAATGAATTAAATAAAAGTATCGAACAATTGAAAATTTTAAAAGAGACCTTGAATAAATTTGAAGTGGATAATGCTAATAAAACCGAAGAACTAAAAAAATTGATTGCTGATAATTCTTCAAAATCTGCTGATTTAGAAAACTTCAAATCTTATAAACAAGAATTACAACTTGAAATCGAAAATCTAAAAAAAGAATATACTGAATTATCTGAAAATTTAAAAAATACAAATCAATACTGCGCTGAATATAAAGCGAAATACGAGCAGACAGATTTACAATTAAAAGAAGTTAAAGAAAAAAATCTGGAATTACAGCGGCAAATAAATGATAAAAATGAAGACCTAAAAAATTTGAATTCTGAATTATCAAAAGTTTTAGAAATAAATAAAACGCTTCAAGAAAAATTAGAATTTCAAAAAAAAGAAATTGACGAAATTAAACAGCAATTCAAAATCGAATTTCAAAACATAGCAAATAAAATACTCGAAGAAAAAAGCAGTAAATTCACAGAACTAAATAAAACTAATTTAGAAAATTTGTTAAAGCCATTAGGCGAAAATATTGAAAATTTTAGAAAAAAAGTTGATGAGGTATATAATGCCGAAACGCGCGAACGCGGAATACTGGCTGAGAAAATCAAAAATTTGATGGAATTGACTAATAAAGTAAGCGCAGAAGCAAATAATTTAACGCAAGCATTAAAAACGGATATAAAAAGAGTAGGAAATTGGGGCGAGATGATTTTAGAGAGCATTCTTGAAAATTCTGGGCTGACAAAAAATAGAGAATATTTTATACAGGAATATTTGAAACAAGACGGCGGCGCTTATCTGATGTCAGAAGACGGTAAGAAAATGCAGCCAGATGTAATTATAAAATGCCCGGAAGATAGATGTATTTTGATTGATTCAAAGGTTTCGCTTAATGCTTATAATGATTATCACTCTGCTAATGATGCGGAACAGCAAGCAGAAGCATTAAAAAGACATATTGAAGCAATAAAAAAACATATAGATGATTTAAGCGGTAAAAATTATGAAGATTATCAAAAATCTCTTGATTTTGTGCTGATGTTTGTTCCGATAGAAGCTGCATATTTGCTTGCAGTGCAAAATAATCCGCAATTGTGGAATTACGCTTATTCCAAAAGAATAATTTTAATAGGACCGACTAATTTGATTGCAGTATTGAAATTAATAGAAAATTTATGGAAAAAAGAATATCAAAATAAAAATGTATTAGAAATCGCAAAACGCGGAGAAATATTATATGAAAAATTTGTCGGATTTGTTGAAAGTTTGGAAGAAATCGGAAAAAATATTAATAAAACATTAGAAGTATATAATAAAGCCGTGAAACAATTAAATAGCGGAAAAGGAAATTTAATTAGCCAAGCAAAAAATTTAAAAGAATTAGGATTAAAACCGAAAAAGGAATTACCTGAAAAATTTTTAATGGCAGAAGATGAAGATATTGAAAATTTAGAAGAAACATACGGTATAAATTAAAATGAAAAAAATAAAAATTTGCGGATTGACGAATATTGAAGACGCGCAAAATGCTATTGATTTAGGTGCTGATTATCTCGGTTTTATTTTTGCAGATAGTCCGCGAAAAATTGAAATAGAAAAAGTTATTGATATTATTGCAAAAATATCTAAAAAAAACGCAAAAATTGTCGGCGTGTTTATGAATCAAAATATTGAGTATATTCAGGATATTGATAAAATATGCAATTTTGATATTATCCAATTGCACGGATATGAAGATATAATCAAATATAAAAAAAAATTAAAAAAACCTTTAATTAAACGAGTTTGCGATATTGTTGAATTGCAGTATATAAAAAATATAGCGGATTATTTATTATTTGATAAAACTAAAAAATCAGGACGAATATTAGAATTTAAAGAAATACAGGAATATAATATAACTCAAAAATATTTTATAGCCGGCGGCTTGAATGAAAATAATATTGTAGAATCGCTAAAATTTGCTCAGACTGCGTATGGCATAGATTTATCGAGCGGAATAGAAGAAAAAATCGGAAAAAAAGATTATAATAAAATGCAAAAAGTAATTGAAATGGTGAAGAAATTTGAAATAAATCAATATAAAAATTCTATATTTTGAAGTTTTTTGGAGATAATGCGTCTAATTAAATTAAAGGCGGTAAAAAAATGAAAAAAATTCTTTATCTTATATTTTGCGCGATAATAATCGGCTGTTCAAATCCGTATATAACAAATTTTATTAGCGTAAATGAAGAAATGTTAAATGGCAGTTATAAATTTCCAATTGAACAAATTTCAAAAAATGAGATACCAAAAATTTATTCAACAGATGATATTTACGCAGCAGAAGAAGCGCTATTAGAAAATGGCTATATATTAATAGGCAGCGCAAAATTCAAATCAACATACATAGATAAAGAAAAAGCGATAAAAGCAGCGCAAAAAAAAGGCGCGGCAATAGTAGTAGTAAAAAATCGGCATATTGCCACTATTACAGAAACAATACCATTTTCAGTGCGTCAGCCGGACCAACGCACTGTAATAAGAGAAGCAAAATATCATTCAGACGGCAAATCATCGCTTAAAGAACAAACTATTACTATTGAAGGCGAGTATCAAACTCAATATTTCCAATCAACAAAGGATTATTATGACTATCAAGCGACATTTTGGGCAAAATTAAAAACTCCGAAATTAGGAATTTATTTGACTGATTTAGATGATGAAATCAAAAAAAAATACGAAACTAATCGCGGAGTCATAGTCAAAATTGTAATAAAAGATACGCCTGCTTATTATTCTGATATTTTAAAAGGCGATATATTTTTTTATTTTAATGATGAACGGATAAACAATCGCAAACACTTTTTCAAAATGCTGGCAGAAAATAAAGGCAAAGAAATCACTTTGAAGGGATATAGAAATAATAAAGAAATTATCAAACAAATCAAATTAAATGACTAAAATTTTATTGTATGATTTTGTTGTTTTTTTAACACAAACTAAAAAAAATAGTTATTTTTTTGACTAATAATTAAAGAATATTAAAAAAATTTATATCAGATTTTATGTATTTTTTTGAAAAATAGATAATTAATGATTTTAATAGTATTTATAGAAATAAAATTGCTACATTATAATTTAAAGAAGAAAAATTTTTTGGAGGGCTTTTTATGAAAAAAGGTTTTACTTTAATTGAATTGTTAGTCGTTATTGCTATTATAGGCGTATTAGCAGTAGTAGCAATTCCTAAATTATTGTCAGCAATAGACAAAGCAAAGCAGGGCGTTGTTAAAGCTGATATTGCCGCTATAAATTCGGCGCTGAATATGTATAGTTTGAATCATCCTGCTGGACAATATCCAACTGCGTCAAAAGCTGTAGTTTCTACTGCTTTAGCGTCATTAATTCCAAAATATTTAGGGTCTGCGCCAAAAAATCCGTGGCAGACAGCTGAAACAGAAGCAGGAAATGCATATATGTATGAAAGTAATGGCACTATATATACAATTTATGCAAAAGTAAAAAGAATAGAAGGCACTGGTTATCAAGATTTAAAATATTGGTCTGAACAATCGCAATTTACGCCAGAATTAAGCGAATTAGAATAAAAATAAAAAATATATTTTATTTTTTATTTTATAATTATATTATAAAAAAAAGCGGAATAATTTGAGTATTATTCCGCTTTTTTACTTAAAAAATAAAAAAAAAATCACTAGGGTAATTTAATAATTTTATGTTGAGAAATAATAAATACGGTTTTACATTGATAGAATTATTAGTTGTGATAGCAATTATAGGGGTTCTTGCAGTTTCTGCAATACCGCGATTACTATCTGCATTAGATAAAGCCAAAATAGCTAATGCCAAATCTGATATAATTTCTTTAAATACTGCTCTGCGAACGTATTCGCTTGATAGACCGAATAATTCTTATCCTATTTCAACTTCGGAAGCAAATATATCAGATGCGCTTGCTAGTTCGCTTGTGCCAAAATATTTAGGCTCATTACCGCGCGCACCTTTTGAACATAATAATACGAATGCATATAGATACATATCTGATGGCTTTAGTTATACCTTATCAGTTTATTTAAGAGATGATGCTGGTGCGTATACTTATAAATATATTTCAAACTCAAATATTTTCACTGAAATTCGTTGATGATGTCTAATCTTTTTAACTTCTAATTTTTAGATTAATCAATATATCAATTTGCATAAAATAATAATCTAATATAAATGTGCTAATGAATTGATTTAAGTAAGATGTGAAGAAATTAAGAAATAAAGAGGTGAAGAGGTGACGCCTGTCCCTAAAATGAAGAAATAAAAAAATGATTGCATAATTCAAATAAAATTATAAAATAGAAAATTTATGGATACGATTACACATTTATTGCACGGGTATAGCATTTACTTTTTTTTGAGAAAAGACGAATTTATACAAGAAGAGCGCCGCGCGCTTTATCGGACAGCGCTAATATTTTCAATTCTGCCGGATTTTGATTATATTTTTAAATTATTCGGAGATATTGCGTATTTCCGACATCATCGAGGGATTACTCATTCAATTTTTTTTAATATTTTATTAATTTTATTTTTTTATCTTTTTCTAAAAAAAAAAAAAAATTCAATTCCTAAAACAATAACAATTTGCGCATCTCTAAATTTAGCTGCGCATATAATTTTTGATTTATTAACATCTTATGGCACAATGATATTAGAACCATTTTCTAATAAACGCTATGCTCTTGATTTGTTTTTTATTTTAGATATTTTTATTTGGGCAGCGCTATTATTTCCGTTAATAATCAATTTTATAACTAAAAAATTTGTAATTATAAAAACCGCTGTTGTTTTGTCTTTTGTCGCTATTATATTTTACGCTTTTTATGTTTTTAATTTTCAAAAATCGCTTGCTAATAAGACAAATTATATTTTGGATAATTCCGAAATAAAATTAATAAAAATTCTGCCGTCTTTTATTTTATATAATTATCAAAAGGCAATATTAGAAGACAAACATTATTATTATTATGCTGATCTTTACGATGAAAATAGATTTATTACAACTCAATTTGAGAAATTTGACAAATCAAAATTACAGCAAATATCAATATTTAATAAAGCAGTAGATTCTGAAATATTGGACTTTTATTTGTGGTTTTCGCGGTTTCCTGTATATTATATAAAAGAAAACAAAAATGATTTAGAACTTGCGATATTTGATTTGCGATTTTACAGCGAGACATTTGATATACGTGATAATTCGATTTTCGGATTAAAACTTGTATATAATAAATTTAATGATGAATTATCATATAAATTCCGCGGCGCTTCTGGAAAATTATAAAAAATGTTAAATTTCCAAAAATATTTCGGTCAAAATTTTTTGATTGACAATAATATCATCAATAAAATTATAAATATTGCAAGCGGCGAATTATCCAAAGAAAATACAATAATTGAGATAGGTCCTGGAAAAGGTGCGTTGACAGAAAAATTAACGAGATTCGGAAATAATTTAATTTTGATTGAAGCGGATAAAAATTTGTATAGCCAATTATCCAATAATAAAATCTATCAATCGCCGCATATTAAAATATTTAATGCTGACGCTGTAAATTTTGATTACTCTCAACTAAATTTGAAATTAAAAAATACAATTATTGTTAGTAATCTTCCATATAGCTGCGCGTCCCAGATACTATATAAAATTGTTGAAATATCGGAATTTATTAAGTCTTGCGTGTTTATGGTCCAAAAAGAAATGGCTGAACGATTAATCGCTAAATGCACCACTAAAAATTATAATGGTTTTACTGTATTTTTGCAGTGTTTTTTTCAAATAAAAAAAATGTTTGATATTTCGCCGAATTGCTTTAATCCGAAACCAAAAGTAATATCGAGCGTAATAAAATTAACAAGTTATTCTGACCCGCTAATAAAATCCGAAGATCGCGAGGTATTTAATCATTTTATTCACTGCGCATTTGCAAATAAAAGAAAAACATTAGTTAATTCATTAATCAATAATTTTTCAATTGACAAATCAAGATTAATTCCTATATTAAACAATATGAATATATCTGAAAATGCGCGGGCTGAACAATTGCAGTTAGATGAATTTTTAAAGTTGTTTTATCAACTCGCAAAAAAATGAAAAGAATATTTTTTTGTATTTTATTGTTGTTGTGTTACAATTTGCAAATTTTCGCAAATCAGCAATTTATCAATAACTTTAGCCGCGCGCGAAATTTATATAAAAATGGCAGATATTATGAAGCTGCAGAATTATTTGAAAAATTAGCGAAATTATCCACAAAAGATGAGGATAAATTCAAAGCGTTTTTTAATGCCGGACTGTCTTATCGCAATGCCGGTAATATAGCGTTTGATAATAAAACAGAAATTTATTTTAAATCTTTTGATATGTTTGTTAGCGCGTTAGAATGTTCGGATACTGATAATGCGCCAGTATTTGAAAAATTGTCAGAATTATTATCATCGGCATTTGTCGTAACAGTAAAAAATAAAGATCAATTTTTGAAATTAATAGATTTTTATCAAAAAAATATAAATAATTTTGCAGATAAAATTTACATTGACAATCAGATTAAATTGCTTGAAAATGAAATCAGCAAAATTGAATTTATAAAAGCAAGCAGATTCGCTGAAAACCGTGAGTTTGACAAGGCAATAGAGACAATCGAAAAAATTAAAGAAACTACGCCGGACTTTAAAAATATCACTTGGCAGACATTAAATTTATATTTAGAAAAATACAGATTTTATTTTATTGCAGCCGGTATTTTTATTTTGTTGATATTTTTTATTTGGCTGATTTCTGTTAGACTAAATATTAGCAAAAAAAACAAAAAACTGAAATTTGTCGAACAAAATACCATAGACGAAAATTTTGCTATTGACAAACAATTTTTAGATAAGAAAATACGCGGACATAATTTAATAATTAAATTTTTGAATTTATTTAGACAATTTAAAAAAATCGACGAGTTGATAAAAAAACTTCAAGAAAGTCATAAAACTAAAATTTTTGGATTTTGCCAGAAAAATAAAGATAATCCAGCGCTTGTAGTGAGTTTTTATGAGTATTTATTATCAATCGGGTGGGACGAAGCAGCACAATATTTCGAACTTGCAGATATTTATAATTCTTTGAAATTAACTGATTCAGCAATAAAAACACTATTAAAAATAAATACGGATTCTCTTACGCGCGATCAAATATTGCTTTATTATCTAAAATTAGCAGAATTATTTCAACGCACTGGCAGCATTGGTTTAGCCATTAGACAATTAGAAAATGCTTTGCGTATCGCGCCTGATAGATTGGATATTTATATGAAAATCGGCGATTTATCGACGATCCTAAAAAATTATAAAAAATCCGCTGATATTTATTTGGAATTATTGAGATATGACAAAAAATATCTAAGTGTTATTGAGACAAAATTAGAATTAATACTGCAAAAATGTCAGACGAAAATCGAAAAAATGCTGATACTCGAAGTGTTTGAAACTATTTATAATTCAATAATTATAGATTACAAAAAATTAGTTGGCATATATAACAGAATGTTGGAATTAGAAAACGACAATTATACAATTTTGATAAAATTAGGAAGATTATATCTTAATCTAAAAGCGTATAGCGATGCTTATAGAATATTTAAAAAAAAGGAAGAGATACAAGCAGATGAGAAAATATACAGAATTTTAGCGATAATATCAAAAGAACTAAATTTTAAATCAGAAGAGCAGCGTTATTTATATTTATTGTTTGAAAATAATAATTTGAATAATGATAGATTAAAACTTGTGCGCTTAATAGAATTATTAAAACAATCTAATGATTTAGAAAAATTAGCGAATGTCTATAAAAAAATTATCGCTGATAATCCTGAAAATATAGAATATATAAAAAGTTATATAAATGTCTTAATAATGCAAAAAAAATATAGCGAATTACTGCCGTTGTTAAATAGATTAGTTAGTTTAGAGACGCAGGAATTAAATTTTGCAATTGAACGATTAGATATGATATTCGATTATTATGACGATAAAATAGCGCTGTATAAAACATATATTGAATTATACGGAACAGCAGGCAACAGCGCGAAGATGGAAGAATATTATAATCGTCTTATTTCAGAGCATAAAGATGCTGCGCTGATACAAGAAAAAATAGCGCTTGCTACGATTTATAAAGAAACAGGAAGAGAAACCGAAGCGTTAAAAATTTATGAAAATATATTAAAATTCGAACCCGAAAATATTGAGATATTAAAGCAATCAGCAAATTTATATTTGAATTGCAATATGATGCGTGAAGCAAAAGAGCAGTTTGAAAAAATTTTGAAAATCCAAGAAAATAACGAATACGCTCAGTCAAAAATAGAATATTTAGAATCAATAGTTAAAAATTCGCATATTATGAAATTTCAGGAATTACTAAATGATAGTATGACAACTGAAGCGAAGAAATTAGAGATTTTGTATGATTTGGCAAAAGCGTATTATGATACTGGTTTTTATAAATTGGCAATTGATGAATTGAAAAAGATAATAAAATTATCTAACGATAAAATTTTATGGAAACGCAGTTTAGAATTAATCACAGAGATATTTGTAGTTTCTAAACAAACAGGATTAGGATTGCAGTATTTAGCGAATATTTTAATGAAGAACACTGGCAATCAGCGCGAAGAATTAATTTTGAAATATTGTGTGGCGAAATTGTATATAGCGCACGATGAAAAACCAAAAGCAAAAGCGCTGTTTGAAGAAATAGCAGTGATAGATGATAATTTTGAAGATGTGCAAAAACAATTATTTTTATTAGAAGATGTCAAATCATCGCGTAATGACTTGATAACTTTGCAGTATGGCTATGCTATGCCGCGCGAATTAAAAAAATCTACATTAGAACGTTATGAAATAATTCAGGAATTAGGTCGTGGTGGAATGGGGATTGTATATAAAGCTCGCGATAAAAAATTAGATAGAATTGTAGCGTTAAAACAACTGCCAGCAAATACAGATATACATTCAGAGCAAGCGAAAAGATTATTCATTGAAGCGCGCGCAGTTGCAAAATTGAATCATCATAATATCGTAAATGTGTTTGATGTTGGAGACAGCGAAGATGAAATGTATATTTCAATGGAATATGTTGAAGGTAAAACATTGACTGAAATTATTAAAAACGAAAAATATGTATTTGACGAACATTATGTCAAAAACATTGCGCTGCAAATTTGTGCCGCGCTCGATTTTGCGCACAGACATAATATTATTCATCGCGATATTAAACCTGACAATATTATGATTACAATTGACAATAATATAAAAATCATGGATTTTGGTTTGGCTAAACAGGCAAATGAAAACGTGTCAATGACGCAGGAAGGTATTGCTATGGGCACTGCTCAATATATGTCTCCTGAACAGATACGCGGCGAAGATATTGATAATCGCACTGATATTTATGCGTTCGGCTGCGTATTGTTTGAAATGATTGCAGCAGCGCCGCCGTTTGATTCTAAAAATATTAATGCGCTGATTTATAAACATTTGAGCGCTAAACCGCCGAATATTCGCTCGATTGTTGCGACAGCGCCGGAACAATTTGAATTGATAATTAATAAATGCTTAGAAAAAGATAAAAATAATAGATATTCTAACGCAGCTGAAATTATTGAAGATTTAAAGAAAATTTAGAGATTTCATGAAGAAATATTATTTGATTTTTTTTGCGTATTTTGGATTGCTATTTTTCGGAACCGCTGATGTTTACGCTGATGAAGCAAAACAGTCATTAGCAGCTGATACTGATGCGCGATTAATAGAACTAATGGAAAAATATGATGAACTGAACAAAGTCTTCAAATCGACAAAATTAGAATTAGATAGAGCATTAGCGACAATAAACAATTATGAAAAGCAGTTGCAGACATTGACAAATTTAGTAGCAGAACAATCGCATCAAATAAAAAAATTAGAAAATGAAAATACGCAGCAGCGCAATTTAGAACAGAGATTAAATAATTCGCTTAAAATATTAGAAAATAAAACAAATGAAAATCTGCAATTATTAGAAAGATACAAAATTATAGAAGCAGAAAATTTAAAATTAAATAATGAAAATTTAAAATTAAAAAAGGATTTGCAAAACAATCAGGAAATTTTAAGACTTAAAACTATTGAGGTTAACAGCGCTATTAAGGACAAATATGAATTGCTTGAAGAAAACGAAAAATTAAAAATGTCATTAAGTTTATTAGAAAAAGAAAAAAAAGAAAAAATTACAGAATTGCAAAATAATTTAAATGAAAAATCTGAAAAAATTAAAATTGAAAAAATTGAGCAACTGACTAATTTAGCAAATTCAGCAGTTTTAGAAAATAATTTTTCTGAAGCGCTGAAATATTATGAAGAAATAAACGATTTAACAAATGATAGCGATGTGATTAAATATAATATTGCCGCATTGTTATATCAGTTGGCTGATTTAGCGAAAGCGGAAAAATATATAGATGCCGCGTTAAATCTAAATCCTGAAAATTTATTAAACAAAATATTAAAATTACAGATTTTAGTGAAATCAGACCAATATTTGCAAGCTGTGAAATTTTTGAGGACATTCAATTCTGTGGAAAAACAGAATCCTATTGTAGCAAAAATAATCGAACAACTTTTCAAATAACTCAATTATTTGTAGACAAACAATACAGCATTAATTTATGCGGTATTGTTTGTGTTTTTATCCTTTGCCGCAAAGGAACAGAATGCGTATGAAAAAAATTATTTTTTTATTTTTACTTCGCGATAAATTTTATATAATACTATTAGACTTAACAATTCGCATAAAACGCTCGCAATAATAACAAACTTCAAATTTTTTTCGTAAAGATAGCCCGCGCCTGTTGCTCCAATAAGCATAGATATTCCATAAACAGCATTGAATATACCGTAGCCAGTGCCGCGTTTTTTTAAAGTGGTCATATCGGCAATTGCAGATTTCATTATTGTCTCGTGCCCGGCCATTACTATTCCCCACACACAAACTGAAATCATAATAAATAAAAAATTATTGGAAAATCCGAAAAACGGAATAATCATACTAAATATCGGTAGAATAATCAAAGTCAAGATGCCGGCAAATTCATTTTTTAATTTTGCTTTTAAAATATCGTATATTTTTCCTATTACCACTGCCGCCGCGCCGTCAATTATCATTGCAATAGAATAAAATAGCGGTATTTGATAATCATTGAGCGCGCCTGTTTTTTTGAAGTGGTAAGCATACAAAATAAAATTTACAAAACCCATTGTAGTTATAAAAATAAATAAAGTGTATAACCAAAATATTTTAGGTAGTTCTTCACTTGTATCTATTTTTTTTTCTTCATAAAAATCTGCTTTTTTAGAAAATTTAGAATAAGCGGTAAATACAAAAATCATTAGTAAAACAAAGAAAATCCAAAAAAACGAATATCCTTTTTGATAATCTGAAATTGTTTTTTCTCCGTCCTTCAAAAAAAAGAAAAGTCCTGTAAATATTAGTGGACCAGCAAGAGCGCCCAGTTGGTCTAATGCTTCAAGTATTCCAAAACCAAAGCCGGTCCCTATTTTTTTAGCGGATAATGAAACAATAGTGTCTTTTGCCGGACTGCGAACTGCTTTACCAAGCCGCTCTGCGACAATAAACAATGCCGCAATTTGCCAAATGCCGGCAAACGCCATAAGCGGCACAGAAACCAAAAGCCCGTATCCAATAATAGTAAAAGTCCAATGCATATTTTTTTTGTCTGCAAAATAGCCGGTTGCCATTCTTATAAAATATCCGAAAAATTCGCTTAATCCTGCTATTAATCCGACAAGTGCGGCATTTGCGCTAAGTAATTTTAAATATGGACCATTAACGCTTCGCGCACCTTCGTAAATAATATCCCCACATAAACTAATTAGTCCGAAAAATATAATTATTTTCATTGCATTATTGCGGGTCAATATACTATTTTCAATATTATGCATATTTTGTTTACCACCTTAAAAATATTATTCTTTATATTATATTTTAATTGAAAAAAATAAAATGGAAAAATTACTTTTATTTATAGTCATTTTTTGTTTGTTAAAAATATTTGAAATTTTTTGACTGCACGATAGATTGCATTCTTTTGTTTTTTTCAGTTGTTTTTTATTTTTTTATAAATATATTTTTAATAAGTTAAGAAAAATGCAGAAAAATAAAAATATAAAGCGTTTTAGCGTTTGGCAAAAACTAATTAAAATTCGCGGAAACAATGAGAAAAAAATATATATTACACTGACAGCCGCAGAAAATAAAAAAATAAAATGATTTATTATAACAACAAAATAAATCATAAATTGAAAAAAATATTAGGATTATTTTTATGGAAGATAGCAAATTTTATATAAATGTTCTTATTGTCGAAGATGATATATATTTATCAGAATTAATAAAAAACTATTTAAAAAAAAATAAATGCACAGTAACGATTGTTGATAGAGCAGAAGAGGCAATTCAATTGATTTCCGAAAATTATTATGACTTATTTATAATTGACCTACAACTTGCCGGAGTAGTGGACGGTATGAAATTATTGCAATATATAAAATTCGAATTGAAATTAGATAGTCAAGTAATTATGGTATCCGGCAATCTTACGATAAAAAGCGCTATAGAATGCATCAGATTAGGCGCTTATGATTTATTTGAAAAACCATTTGCATTAAGCAAATTGAATGAAATTATAGATTCGCTAACAGAAAAAAAAATCATAAAGCGAATACCTTTGAATGTCGTCGGAGTGTATAAAATACCATATACTGATGAACTAAATAAAAATTATAATATACTTGTAATTGACGATGAAGAAGATGTGCGAATGCTGGTTTCGATTATTTTGCAGGATTTGAATTTTAATGTGTTTATAGCGGAAGATGTTGCGGCTGCTGAAAAAATTTTAAAGAAGACAAGACCTGATTTAATAATATTAGATGTTATGCTGCCCGGCGAAGACGGTTATAGTTTTGGTAAACGTTTGAAAGCGGACGAGCGTTATTTTGATATTCCAATATTAATGTTCAGCGCAAAAAATACCGCAGATGATATAAAAAAAGGCATAGATATATGCGCAGACGATTATTTGCCCAAACCGTTTAATAATAAAATATTGATTTCAAAAATTAAAGCGCTGCTGCGTATGAAGAATATTGTTGACGAGATGAAGGTCTATACAAATTCGTTACTGCAAAAAATCGAGAAGCAGGATATTTTACGAAAAAATCTGTCAAAAGAAACATTATTTATTTCGCAATTAAATCAGACATTAGAACTTGCGGACCGCGCAATTTTAATAAAACAATACCTGACAGATATTTTAGATTTTGAATTGTTTTCTTTATTTCTTCTTGACGGTAATGAATTAAAAATTTTATCGCACAACCATAATGAGATACCGTCAATTATCAAATTATCAGAATTAAAAAAATCACCGATGTTGAAAGCAATAGAAACAAAAAAGCCGGTGTTAATCGAAGATTATAAAAAATCTGAATTTTACAACAGCGAGATAGCGCGCGCAAAATATAAGAAAAAATCGAGTTTGATTTATCCATTAGTAATTCATAATAAAGTTATAGGCGTATTGAATATGAATAACAAATTATCCGGCGAATTTGATATTTTATTTGTCGAATATGCTACGCGTTTGATAGAACATATTTCAAATTCATTAGAAAACTGTCTGCTCTTTCAAAAAATGGAAGAATTAGCGATTTACGATTCTTTAACTCAAGTATTCAATCGCCGACATTTTTTTAATTTATTAAACGCTGAAATAAAAAAATTTGAAAGATATAAGCATTCTTTTTCTATTTTGCTTGTTGATTTGGATAATTTCAAAAAATTTAATGATACTTACGGACATATAAACGGAGATAAAATTTTGCAGAAATTTGCGGATATTGTCAAGCAGTCTATCCGCGATACAGATATAATCGGAAGATTTGGCGGAGAAGAATTTATCGTGCTTTTTAATGAGATAAATATTGAAGGCGCTTATATTATTTCAGAAAGAATCCGCAAAAATATAGAAGAAGAATGTTTTATTTTAGTTGATGATAAAAAAGTGGGCACTACATTGAGCGGCGGATTAGCGGAATTTAAAGAAAATATGACAGTAGAAAATATTTTGACTCTTGCTGACGATTTATTATATAATGCCAAAAAAACCGGGAAGAATAAAATAATAAAGGAGCAACAATAAATGAAAAAAAATACGAGGATATTTTGGGTTTTGTGTCTGAATATTTTTTTGTTGCAGATTTTGGTAGAAGCGCGGACATTGCGCAGAATAGATGTGAAAAAATTTGAAACTAAATATTCTTTGTTTTTAGAAGCGTCTTATTATGATTTAGATGAACAGGAAAATGAATATTTTTTTGACGGCGCAGGTGCAGAACTAAAATTTGAAAGCGCAAATTTGAACGGTATAATCGCTATTAATTATAAAGACAGCCGCGATACTTTTTTTAATGATAATCAGATATTTCTAAATAAATTTGCCGCAGAATTGCCGTTTAATGGATTTGCTGTGGCAGTGGGAAAAATGGATAATATGTCAATGCCGCGGAATTACAATTATTTTGATAGAATGATTTTGACGCGTTCTTTTATTGATAATTCTATTTTCAAAAACAATCCGTTTGGCGCGCAATTATATACTTTAAATTCTGATTTTTTTTATGCTATCGGAATATTTGCGGCGCCAAAATTCACAACTGCTCCGATATTCGAAACTCGCACAAATCGCATATCATCGCTGGCATTGAATTACGAAGATTATGATTCTAAAAAAATAGAAACATTTGCGAGTATCGGAATATCTTCAAAAGAAACCGGATTATTTTTTAAAGTTGGATTGTCAAAGAGCGCAATAACTGACGAAGAATTAGATAATTTAAAAATTATGAGCGCTGATAATTCTTTGACTGGACATTCGAAAAAAATGTGGTATGCCGCAATATCGCAAAAATATCAGGCAATGGATTTTTTCGGTGGATATTATAAATTCGATATTTCTAATTTTGAAAATATATTATATGATGTTTTACTTTCATATCAAATAGAAAAAAATTTTAATCTGTGCGCTGGTTATAATAAAAGCAAAATTAAAAATGTGACAACTGCTAATAAATTATTTGCGAACAATACTCAATATATAGCTGGGATAAATTATGATTTTTCCGGTATGACAATCGGCTATGAATATTTGAATCATAAAAATTCTTTTGATTCTCAAAAATTATCTAATCATATTTTTAAAGTTTTATTTGTTTTTTAGGATAGATTATGAAGTATATTATAACTTCTGATATAAAAATAAAATTTGAAAATATAGGCGAATATAAATTTTATTTTATTGGAATATTAGGCAGCGGAATGTCAGCAATTGCGAAATTTTTGAAATTAAAAGGCGCGCAAGTTTTTGGGTCGGACCGCGGTTATTCAAATTTTAAAAAAACTAATTTAGCGATAGAACTCGAAAATATCGGTTGTCAAATATATAACCAAAACGGCAAACATTTAGAAAAGAATATTGATTATGCGGTAGTATCAACTGCGATTGAACGAGATAATCCTGATGTAGTTAAAGCCATTGAATATAATATTCCTATAATTCATCGCGCTGATCTATTGGCTTATATTGTTAATCAAAATAAAACAATAACAATCGCCGGCACATCAGGAAAATCCACAACTACCGGCATAATAGGTTATTTATTGAAAAAATCTGGTATTAATGTAAATATAATGACTGGCGCAGCTATAAAAAAAATTGGAAATAATAATGAAACTTCAAATTGCGTAGTAGGCGCTTCTGATATTTTTATAATTGAGACAGATGAAAGCGACGGCACGATTGTAAAATATAAGCCGAATATTGCAGTTTTAACGAATGTCAGCAAAGACCACAAAACAATCGAAGAACTAAAAATTTTATTTCAAGAATATGTCAATAATGCGGAAATAGCGGTTTTAATAAATATAGACGATAAACTTTCGTTAGAACTTGATTATTCAAATAAGAAAACAATTAAAATAGGAATGAATAAAGAAGCGGATTACAGAATTTCAAATATTACAGAAGAAAGAAATTATACTTCGTTTCTTGTAAATAATAACGAATATTTAATTCAATTACCTGGCATTTATAATGTGTATAACAGCGCATTTGCTATTGCGATTGCTGAAATGTTTGATATTGAATATGAATTAATAAAATCTATTTTATCAGAATTTGAAGGTGTATCTGATAGATATGAATTTTATCGAAACAGCGAGCCGACTATACTGTATGATTATGCTCATAATCCTGCGAAGATTGACGCAGTGCTCGGGCATTTATCTAAATTTTATAAAAAAATATTATTCATCTATCAGCCGCACGGTTATCAACCGACTTATTTTTTGAAAGATGAATTGTATAAAGTATTTGAAAATTATTTTTTTAATGACAGTCATAAAATTATATTAAAAGAAATTTATTATGCCGGCGGCACAGTAGAAAAAAAAATTACTTCTGAACAAATAGTGGAAGAATTGAAGAAAAAAAATGTTAATATTGCTTGGGCTGTAAATGATGAATTTATAATCGAATATATTAAAAAAGTCAAAGATATTTATGATGTGATTGTTATTGCCGGCGCGCGCGACCCGAAATTGCGTGCGCTGTGCGAAAATATTGCTGAATTGTTTAACAATTAAAATTTTTTTTAACTATTTTTTATATAGAAGGTGTGGTATTTTATGTTTAAAAATATTATGGTTACCGGCGGCGCTGGTTTTATTGGTTCTAATTTCGTTCGATTAATTATTAACGAACGAAAGGATTATAATGTAATAAATTACGATAAATTGACATACGCCGGTAATCTTGAAAATTTAGACGATATAAAAAATAATGATCGTTATACTTTTGTTAAGGGAGATATTGCAGATTTTGAAAGGGTATCAGAAACCTTGAAAAAATATGATATTGATGTGATTATAAATTTTGCCGCTGAAACTCATGTTGACCGTTCGATTATGGGCGCGGTTGATTTTATAAAGACTGATGTTGAAGGTGTGTATGTGCTGTTAGAAGCGGCGCGTTTGCGCGGCGGTTTGAAAAGATTTATTCAAATCAGCACAGATGAAGTTTACGGCAGTGTCGAAATCGGCTATTCTAAAGAAACTGACACCTTGATGCCTCGCAATCCGTATTCGGCGAGCAAAGCCGGCGGCGATAGAATCGCGTATTCATTTTTTGCAACATACAATATGGATGTTATTATTACGCGCGCATCTAATAACTACGGACCTTATCAATATCCTGAAAAATTAATACCTTTATTTATCACTAATGCTATTGAAGGAATGAGTTTGCCTTTATACGGAGACGGCTTGAATATTCGAGATTGGCTGTTTGTCGAAGACCACTGCCGCGCAATTTTGTTTTTACTTGAAAATGGCGAAAACGGAGAAGTTTACAATATCGGCGGCGGCAATCTTCATACTAATATTGAAATTACAAAAAAAATTCTTGAATATATGAATAAACCTGAAACCTTGATAAAACCAGTAAAAGACAGGATTGGACACGATAGACGTTATGCGCTTGATTCGTCAAAATTAGAAAAATTGGGCTGGCAGCCGCAAATGTCATTTGAACAGGGCTTGAAATTTACTATTGATTGGTATTGCAAAAATGAAAGATGGTGGCGTAAATTAAAAAATCAAGATTTCAAAGAATATTATAAAAAACAATATATTGACAGAGAAAAATAATGACTTTTCGATAGATAAGAATTTATAAAAGAAAAGACAAATTGATGGAAAAAAATAACAAAAAACTCTTATATTATTTTAGTGTTTTAATTTTTATAATAATTGGCGTTTATCTATATTTCTTAAGCCGCAGAAATTATCTGTTGTTTCATATAATAGCAGAATTTTATAGTATTGTTATTGCTATTGGAATTTTTATCGTATCTTGGAATACTCGAAAAAATTCCCAAAATAACGGTTTAAGTGTTTTAGGAATAGCTTATTTATTTGTTGGAATTATTGATTTTTATCATACTATTTCTTATTTTGGAATGAATATATTTAAAGATTATAAATTTTATGCTAATCAATTATGGATTATAGCGCGATTTTTGGAAGCAATAGCGATTTTATTTTTTGCAATTTTTGAAAATAGAATAAATAAAAAATATAATCCTATCATATTTTTTATTTTTACAAGTTATATTTTAATCGGATTTTTATCTGTTTTAGAATGGCGAATATTTCCAATTTGTTTTGTTGAAGGTGTTGGACAGACGCAATTCAAGTTAATATCAGAGTATATTATTTGCTTTATTTTATTTGTAAGCGCAGTTTTATTGTATTTTAAACGGCATAAATATGATAAAAATTTATTTTTACTGTTATGGTTTTCTATAATAATTACAATTTTTAGTGAAATTTGTTTTACTTTATATATAGATAATTACGGCATATCTAATGTTATTGGTCATTTATTTAAAATTTTGTCGTTTTATTTAATATATCGCGCTGTGATTGTTAATATGTTGACGCGACCTTTTGATATAATTTTTAATAAATTAAAGGAAAACCAAAATTTTTTAAAAAATATTTTGGATATAGCGGAAGTTATAATTTTATTGATTGATAAAAATAAAAATGTAGCAATGATAAATAAAAAAGGAGTGGAATTATTAGGCTGTAAAGAAGAAAATGAAATCGTTGGGAAAAATTGGTTTGATAATTTTATACCTGAATCAAAAAGAAATAAACTTAATTATATTTTTGATTTGATATTATCAGAAAAAGCCGAATTTGAAAAAAATATAGAAAATCCAATATTATCAAAAAATAACACTGAAAAAATTATAAGATGGTCAAATATAGTTTTAAAAGATAAATATGGAAAAATTTACGGGGTTTTAAGTTCGGGATACGATATTACAGATTATAAAAAGTATGAAGAAAGTTTAGAAGAAATAAATAAAACAAAAGAACGAATATTGAGAATAGTAGCGCATGATATTAGAAATTATATTTTTTCAATTAGAGGTTATATTGAAATATTAGATAAAAAAATATTAAAATTAAAAGAATATATTCGTGATGATAATTTATTAAAGGATATAAATCACTCTTTTATGAAAATAAAAAATAATGTTGAGCAATCGCATATTTTTTTGGATAATTTATTGTCTTGGTCATTATTGCAAACACAGGGATTGCAGTATATCAGTGAAAATATAAAAATTTATTATTTAATAGAACAGATTATAAATATCTATAAAAATTTGATAGATGATAAGAAAATAGAAATAGATATATCTATTGACAAAAAATTAGAAATTTATAATGATAAGAATGTATTGCAAATTTTATTGCAAAATATAATTTTAAATGCTGTAAAATATTCGAAAATAAACGGAAAAATTCGGATTTGTAATGAAACAGATAAAGATGAAAATATAATTATAAAAATAATAGATAATGGCATAGGTATGTCAGAAAATCAATTAAGAAAAATATTTGATATGACAAGTTCGTTTTCTACTGTTGGCACAAAAGGTGAAAAAGGCAGCGGATTAGGACTGATCTTATGCAAAGAATTAATAAATAAAATTAATGGAAATATTGAAATTCAAAGTAAAATTAATGAAGGCACTACTGTAATTATAATTTTGCCATTTTTCAACAAAAAATTATAAATTGCCGCCTGCTATTAATTTATTTTGAAAAAAAATTGGTTTCAATAAAAAAAAATAAATAGTGGTGTTTCAAATTATGAAAAAGAAAATGATTTTAGTAGCGGCATTTTTGTTGCTGTGCAGTGTGAATTTATTAGGATTTACCATTTCGTATCAAGGAAAATTAGTTGACGATAATCAGCGTCGCGTGAACACAACCGCGCCGATAGTATTTTCTATATATACAACGCAGAGTGGCGGAACTGCATTATGGCAGGAAACGCATAATTCTGTGGATATTACAAATGGGTTATTTATAGTTGAATTAGGTTCGATAAATCCGATAAATTTGAAATTTAATGAACAATATTATTTGGGGGTGAATATAAATAACACAGGAGAACTTATGCCGCGCACAAAATTGCAAGCTGGCGGATATGTATTCCGCGCGCGTTATTCGGATACAGCGCAGTATTTAGAAAACAATGCAATAGCCGAAGGGAGAATGACAATTAATGATACATTGATAATTAGTCAAAATGTTATAATAACCGACGACGGAAAAATAGGAGTGGCAACATTAGCGCCGACAGAAAAAATTGAAGTGATAGGTAATATCAAAGCGAGCGGCAATGTAACTGCTGCGGCATTTATCGGTGACGGCGCGCAATTGTCAAATCTGCAATTTGACGCGTTGACTGGTGATGTCATCAGTCGAACAGATGCGCAAAATTTATTTAATTTAGTAGCGCAAGATACAACTTCAATATTAAATAATTTGACACAATTTAAACAGCAAATAAATACCGAGACGCAGGCGATATATTCAAGAATGAGCGATATTACAGCAGATACAACATTATTGAAAAATGAATTGATAAATTTTAAAGCAGCAGTAAATACCGAGACGCAGGCGATATATTCAAGAATGAGCGATATTACAGCAGATACAACATTATTAAAAAATGAATTGAATAATTATAAAATTATTGTAGCGGCAGAAACAGCGAATATTAATAATCGAATAACAAGTTTAGAGAGTGACAGTCAAAATACTGAAAATCGGCTGTCGGCATTAGAATCGGATTCTGTATCGAAAACTTATGTTGACGCTGATTCTGCTGTTAAATTAGCATTAATAAATGCGAAAGCGCCGAGTGCAAGTCCGACTTTTAGCGGAAATATAATATTTCCATCTGGCATTTGGAATTCTTCTGGAAATGTCGGTATTGGCACTTCGACACCTGGCTCTGCGATTGATATCAAAGGCACACTACGATTATCCGGCACGACTTCCGGCTATGTCGGATTAGCGCCAGCAGCTGCGGCTGGTTCAACGATTTATACGCTGCCTTCTGCTGACGGTTCAAATGGACAAGTGCTTACGACAAATGGCGCTGGTTTATTGTCGTGGGCTAATTCCGCACCGGCAACGCAATGGACAACAAGCGGCGCTAATATATATTATGAAAGCGGCGGAGTTGGCATTGGCACAAATTTAGTTTCTGATTCGCTTAATGTATATGGAACTTTTAAAGTTAAGGGACGTTCGTCTGGTGAAACTAATGCGATAACTACTAATAATGTTGGGAATGTCGGATTAGGAGATGAATCGCATGGCCCAAAACTGCATATATTTGGAAATGATGCTACTGATGCAATAGGCACAATTGAAGAATTAAGAATTTCGCGCCGAACTGTAAGCGGCGTCAAAAATGCAAACTCTTTTGGCATAGCGGTTGGCGCATTTGAAACAGGGATAAGCGGCAGAAGCCGCGTTGATTTTAGTTTATCCGGCACGCCCGGCGGCGGTAATAATTGGGGATGGATTCCAGATGTTACTGTAATGACTTTAAATGCAAATGGTAATGTCGGCATTAATAATACTGCTCCGGGCTCTGCGCTTGATGTCAAAGGCACACTGCGATTGTCCGGCACGACTTCTGGCTATGTCGGATTAGCGCCAGCAGCTGCGGCTGGGTCAACGACTTATACGCTGCCGTCTGCTGACGGAACAAACGGTCAAGTGCTTACAACAAATGGCGCAGGCGCGCTTTCGTGGGCAACGATGCCCGGCGCATTGAATTCTGGCTGTCATGTGAAAATTTCGGCGGATATTACGATTACAAATGCCGCAGACCAAAAATTAGCATTTAACTCTGAAGAGTATGATTTGAATAATGAATTTGATAATACTACAAACTATCGTTTCACCGCTGCGGCAGCAGGTTATTATTTGGTTTTGTTACAGGTTTCTTCGGGCTCAATAGGCAATGCAAATACATTTGAAGCGCGTATAAAAAAGAACGGAACAGTAATAGCAAGAGCTCATAACATAATGGCTAGCGGCAGTGATGACTTAACAGTATCTACAAGTAGAATAGTTTATCTTAATGCCGGTGATTATATAGAGGGCTATGTTTGTATGGTAATGGGATTTAATACGACAACTTGGTATGCAGGCGAAGGTACTTTTATGAGTATTCATAGATTAAAATAATTCATTATAGAAAAATTAATTAACATAAATAATAAATCAAGATAGTCCATCAGTATGATTTTTCTTTAATGTCAAAGTTATATTATTTTTATAGAACTTTATTACGCTGCTGGATTGCCTAATTTTTTTCAGGACATTATAATCTTCAGCGCTTACTGCTGCTTTCGAGAGCGTAAATTATTTTGTGTAAATTCTAAAATGCTAAATTCAAATCACATCCATATAAATTAAATTTATAAAAAATCAATAAATATGCTTTTAAAACTACCTTCCTTTTTTTGCCGACCAAAAAGAAACAAAAAGTCGCTTACTTTTTTCTTGAAAAAAAGCAAGACAAAAACAAGAGGCCGGTTGTTTAATGAAAACCATTTTTTTAAAAAATAGTTTTTTAAAATTTCCAAAAAAACTTTTTAATTTTTTTATCCAACTTAACAATAATAGCAAAAATCAATTTAATCACGCCTTTAATCTATCGCCAAAAATTATTACTAATTGGGAATAGATTAATGCTCAATTTTGCATATTGCCCCACTTTTTCGAGGTTTTCTGAATGGTTAAAAATAGAAGTTTTTTCAAAGCCTCGTCATTTGTAAATCATCTGTTTTTGAAAACTTTTCTTAACTGCCGATGAACATTTTCTATAAAATTAGTCGTATAAATAATTCTGCGAATTTCAGGCGGATATTTAAAAAAAGTTGATAAAGTTTCCAAATTGTTTTTCCACGATTTTACAACAGCTGCATACTTATTCTGCGATTTTTCT
>JAKPEO010000118.1 GCA_029551925.1 bacterium | reverse complement strand
TTGATGCACTTTTTAAAGATATTTTAGCTAAAAACGGTCTTTTTCGGGAGCTGGTTTTACAAAAGTTAACATGGATTTAACTTTCATTATAGTAGCACACGTGTTTTTAATATACTTTAACAACGGTTTTCCGGTGTTTTTCGGTGTTTTTCGGTGTTTTTGCGGGTAAAAATAATTTTTCCAAGGATGTTTGCGTCAGAGTTTAGTGGTCGCTAATTTTGTTTTGCTTCAGGGTAATTTGGTGTGTGTCATGGTATTGTGTCAGTGTTGTGAAGGGTTGCTTCATGGAATTAAAATGAAATCCATATAAAGTTAATTATAAAGCAAAAAATAAAATAATAGTTAAAAAACACCACTAACTACCTATAAATCAACTATATATATATAATATTATTATTATTATATAAATAATATAGTATACTATATATATGCAATAGGGCTTTTATATATAGGGTTTTATGAGGCGCACTAAAATAATAATTGGTATATCTTTTTGCTCGTAACAATCTAAAAAATAACCAGTTAACCGAATTATTTTTATTTTTAGAAAATAATTTTTTGCCCGAATAAAATATTCACGACGACACGAAAACGCTGAAACCGTTTGCTGCACTACGTTACAACGCATCCAGGCAAAAAAAACTGAGTTTATAATTGAAAAATAGCTGAAAAAATAGTTGAAAAATAGTTGACAAAATAGTCCCGATTTATTTGTTTTTTTAATTAAAAATGCTTAGGTTTGGCGCATGAAAAAGACGGATGAACAACGGCATATGGAGGAAATGGCAAAGCTCACCGATAAGCAGGAGAAGTTTTGCTACGAATACGTGTTGCATCTTAATGCTACAAAGGCTGCAATAAATGCTGGATATAGCAAAAAAACGGCTTATTCAATTGGAGCTGAAAACTTGAAAAAACCTGAAATTCAGGCACGCATCAAATATATGCAAGATAACCTTGCGGAGACGGCTCAACTGTCCGCTTTGAGGGTGCTAAAAGAACATGAAAAAATAGCCTTCAATTACGAGGAAAAGACGGCAGACAGACAGAAATCACTTGATTCAATAAACAACATGCTCGGCTATAACGCACCCACGAAGAACGAATTTACAGGGGATGCCATCAACATCAACTTCATTAATTACTCTAAAGATCAATAGCTTATGAACGTTGACATAAAGACAGGCACGATATTTTATAAAACCAGGCAAGCCTTTGAGGATGGTTATAAGATTA
>JAKPEO010000113.1 GCA_029551925.1 bacterium | reverse complement strand
GATATTGTAAAAATACTGCTTATAATCAAACATCAGATTTTTTTTACAATATTATTAGGATTTTTAATAATAGAATTTTCCGGTATAAATCCACGGGCTGTTGTATTCGGATAAAGCATTGAATTTTTTCCGATAATTGTGCCGGGCGAAGTCACGCTATTGCAGCCGGTCTCTACGCCATCTGCGAGTATAGCGCCGAACTTACGCAGACCGGTATCAAATATTTGTTCGCCAATTTTTATTTTTACTAATGAATCGTTCATTTTCAAATTTGCTAATTTTGTGCCTGCGCCTAAATTTACAGCGCCTAAAATACTATCGCCAATATAGGCAAAATGCCCGGCTTTAGAATCTCCGAGCATTGCTGAATTTTTAATTTCAGTAGTATGTCCTACTACGCATTTATCGCCAATCAGCGCATCCCCGCGAATATATGCACCTTGACGAATTTCTGTATTGTCCCCTATGTATGCTGGCCCTTTGATATAAGCACCCGGTTCGATTATGCTACCTGTGCCTAAATATATATCTGCGCTTATTATATATGCTCCGGCGCAGATAACTGATGCATTCGGCAATATTTCAGATTTATAAATAACTTTCAATTTCCCTTTTAGTGCATCGCCATATTCTATTTCAAAATCGCTGTCGATTATTTCGTTATTATATAAAACTAATGTTTTAGTTATTAGCGTACCGCAGAATTTCGGGATTTTTGTCAAATTTGGTTTTAATTCTGATTTTAAATATTTTTTGATTTTAGTTATCGCTTCCCAAACATATTGAGTATCTTCGAAAATTGCGGCAAATGCGCAATTTGTAATATCAAAAAAATCTGTAAATTTTAACATATAGTATTTTCCTTTTTTAAATTTTTCAGTTTTACAATTATTGTAGCGCCCTTTTCTTTTTCGCTGTCTATATCAATTGTCCCTTGCAGTAAATCCACAATTTTTTTGACGAGCGCTAATCCCAACCCGATACCGCGATATTTGCGCGTCAAAGTGCCGTCTATTTGTCTAAACGGCTCAAATATCAACGAATACTGATTAGGATCTATGCCAATGCCAGTATCTTTAATTGTAAAAACAACTTCATCATTTAATAAATTATAGTCAATTTCTAAATTAACATAACCATTATCAGTAAATTTTATAGCATTTGACAATAGATTGCATAATATCAAATTCAATTTTTCTTTGTCATTATAAAACTTTATGTTTTTTAACGCGTTTGAAAGTTTAAAGTTTACATCTATATGTTTATCCTCAGCTTGATATAATATTTCACTTTTTATACGATCTACTATTTCATTAAAATCAATAAGCGAAATAAATAGCCCCGATCGCTTTAATTCGATAGACGAAAAATTTAATAAATTACTTATTAATTCTAATAGTCGTTTGCTCGATTTATCTACTGATTTAAAAGCGGAAATTAAAAAATTAATATTATTTTCATTTGTTAAAAATGACGGATTTTCCAATCTTTTTAATGACAATTCCGTATATCCGAGTATGCTTGTCAATGGCGTTTTTAGTTCATGCGAAACATTAGAAATAAATTCATTTTTTAATTTTGTGTTTTCTTCAAGTATTGCATTTGTCTCTTTTAATTGCTGAATAAGATTGACAGTTTCGGTAATATCAAAAAAAATTTTTATTAATAGATTCATTGAGTTTGTTATGTCATAAATTGGCATAGTAACAATTTTAAAATATCTTTTGCCGAGTGTTGTGCTAAGCAGTCGCTCTGATTCAAAATTCGGCATCTTTTTGTCTGTATTGAATAAACAGCGCTGCTGACAAGAACTGAAAGTAATATTATCTGGCAATTCATAACATTTCATACATTCTTTGATATTAAAATAATTTTGCGAGGCCTTATTAAAGTAAATAATAGTGCGGTCTTTGGATATTACATGCATTGCGATGCCTAATTGGTCGAGCAGCCCGCCAAAAAATTCAAATAGATTTTCAATAGTTATAATAAAAAAATATTTTTTTTCTTCTTGAAAAAAATAAAAACTAATTTTTGCAAAATAAACTTTTTTATTTATAATTATTGTGGTGGTTAATATACTTAAATTTTTATTAGACGTGTTTTCAACTATATCTATTGTCGAAAGTTCAAATATATCATTAATATTTCTATTTATATAATTCTGTTTGGAAATATTCAAAATTTTTTCAAAATTATCTGTAATATTTATAATATTTAATTTTTCGTCTGTTGTAATAACAAAAGAATTTGTGCTATTTAATAAAGTATTTAATATTTTTTCTGCAAACATTTCTTTACAACCCCAAAAATAGTTAATTATTATGAAATAATATCAAAACAATGTCAATAAATTTTTAAATATTGACTTTATGAAGATATTGATTTATTTTTAGTGATATGCTGAATAGAAAATTTTCTGATGAATATTTTATGAGAATAGCATTGACTGAAGCGCGAAAAGGTAAAGGACTAACCTATCCTAACCCGGCAGTCGGTGCGGTAATAGTCAGTAATAACCAAATAATTGGAAGGGGCTATCACCGCAGAGCAGGATTAGCGCACGCTGAAGTAGAAGCTGTGAATGCCGCGTTAAAAAAATGCAAAACTAAAATCCCGCAAAATTCAAAAATTTATATTACATTAGAGCCGTGCTGTCATTACGGTAAGACACCGCCGTGCGTTGATTTATTAATCAATCACAAATTTAAAGAAGTAATAGTCGGCAGCGCTGACCCGAATCCGCTTGTAAACGGCAAGGGGTTAAAAAAACTTGAAACTGCTGGAATATCAGTAAAAACCGATGTTTTACGAAAAGAATGTGATGTGTTAAACGAAGATTTTTTTTATTCTATACAAAATAAAAAATCATTCATTACCATCAAATCAGCGCTTACGCTCGACGGCAAAATTGCAAGTATCACCGGCGATTCAAAATGGATAACAAATGAAAAAAGCAGAAAATTTGCGCATTATTTAAGACAAATTAATTCAATTTTATTAACGGGCATAAATACAATTTTAAAAGATAATCCGCAATTTAATATAAGAAATATAAAATCACCAAAACATAAAATGAATATAGCGGTAATGGATACTAATTTAGATTTTCCAATGAACGCAAAATTATTAGCGGCAAATAGCGGCGCAAAGATTATAATATTTACAGCGCAAAAAAATATTGACTCCGCAAAATGTAAAAAATTAATAGCAAAAAATATAGATGTTATTCCATTAAAATTAACAAAAGACCAAACACTCGATATAAAAACGGCTGTTGATTATTTGTATCAAAACGGCTTTAATTCGATACTTGTCGAATCTGGCGGAAAATTAGTATATTCGCTTTTGAAAAATAAATTGGCAAATAAAATTCATTTGATGTTTGCGCCAAAATTATTAGGAAAAGGCATTGATTGCATTGACGGATTATTAACAACCAAAATTGAAAATTGTTTGATATTAGAAAATATCAGTATAACGCATTTTGATGAAAATTTTATGGTGACGGGCTATATTAATTATGGCAGTTGATTATTATATTAATGAATATATTGTAGTCGCTGAGATTTTTTCAAAATCTGAATTTTATAATTTTAAAAAAGTATTGACAGAGCGTCAAATAGCGCATTTTTTTAAGGGCTGGCAATTTGATATTGTTAATTTAGATTATTATCCTAAATATTTATGCGTTAATAAAATCGATTATGAACAAACCAAAAAAATTATTAGCGATGAAATAAAACGCAAAAAAGTAGAAGTGAAAATAGATTATTCAAAAAGCGATGTTGAGGCGACAAAAAAAAATAAAATTATAAAACAGCCGGAATTTAATATTCAGCAGATAGTTGTTTATTTTATTATTTTGAGTATCGGAATATATTCGTTAAATTTTTTTAATATTAAATCTGATATTGAAAATAAAGAGATATTAGCGGAAGACACGAAATTTACAATGCAATTTGAAAAAGAACAGGTCAACGAAGAGGAAGAAAAAACTGAAAATTTGGAAATTACCGCAGCTACACCAAATTTAGATAAAGAAGAGAAAAATGAAAACATATATGAAGATTATGACAGCGAAAAAATAACAGAACAGCAAAAAGATTTAGAATTAGCGTCAAAAACAGAGGACGAAGAAATAAAAGAAGAAACTCCTGATATTGCCGAAGATGATTTTTACGAAGAATACAATCTGAAAGTCATCACTCCAAAAATCATAGACAAAATTAGGCATATCAAAAATATCACTCTGAAAAAATTAACTGAAAAAAATATAAAAGATGAACAAAAAAAGATTATTGAACAAAAAACAAAAACAGATATTGTCAAAATACAAGAAAAGCAAAAAAAGCCGCAAGAAAAAATTACTGTTGCAAAGATTGAAGAAAAAGAATTTAATTTTAATAACGTGGATATCGAACAGCAAATCGCAACTGAATTAGATGGGATATTGAATCCTGCGGAAGTTTATGGAATCGAACGAAATATAAGATTTTATTTAAAAGCGCGATTATTAGATAATGCGATTGAAATTTTAAAACAATTATCAAGCGAAGATTTAAAGAATTATCCAAATAATTTTTATTACGCGTATTTTTTATATTTGAAGAACGATTATAAAACATCGCAAAATACAATATTGCAAGCGAATCTAAAAACAAATGCAATCTTAAAAAAATTGCTGTTATTAAATTATATCAAACAAAAAGAAATAGCAAAAGCCAATCAATTGTATAATGAATTATATAAAAAATAAAACTTGTAAAATCGCAAAAAAAAAGTAAAATCCAAAAGAATATGGAAACAAAAAAATTTGATTGTATAGTAATAGGCGTAGGACCTGCTGGTCTATCTTGCGCTTTAACATTAAAAAACGCAGGTAAAAATATCGCAGTTATTGAATCTGCGGAATTAGGCGGCACTTGTTTGAACCGCGGGTGTATACCTACTACTCTTTTATTAAATATAGGCGAATTTCTAAAAAAAATCAAAAGCGCTAATACATTAGGTATAGAAATTTTAGATTATAAAATTAATTTTTCAAAAATTATTGAATACAAAAATTCTGTGATAAATATCCATCGCAAAGGAATTTGGCAAACATTAAAAAATCAGAAAATTTCATATTTTTCAGGCGCTGCGAGTTTTATTGACGAACACACATTAGCGGTTGCTCAATCTGATAATAGTATCGAATATTTATCCGCTGATATTATAATAATAGCGACAGGCGCAAAACCCGCATATCCCGCTGAATTTACAAATGCTCGCAATTATTTTTTGACTTCTGAAAATATTATGGATTTGACGGAAGCGCCAAAACGATTAGCGATAATTGGCGCAGGCGTGACCGGCTGCGAATTTGCGTATTTTTTTAATGAAATAGGAACAATCGTGTATTTGATAGATACGGCTGAAACATCGCTGCCGATTAAAATTGACAGTGAAATTCATCAAATATTCATTCGCGAAATAAAAAAAAATAAAATAAATACGATAAATGCAGTGTCAGTATCATCATATTCAATAGAAAATGAAAGCGTGCTATTAAATTTAAGTAATGGCGATAGTTTAGCGGTTGACAAAGTATTATTAGCAATCGGTCGAGCAGGCAGTATCGCAAATCTAAATTTAGAAAAAATAGGGATAAAATATAATCACAAAAATTTTATTGAAACAAATGAAAAATATCAGACTGCGCAAAAACATATATATGCTATCGGCGATGTGGCTGGAAAATATTTATACGCTCATACTGCCGCGGCAGAAGGCAAACAAGTTGCAGAAATAATTGTAGGTATTAGAGACAACACAAAATTTAACGCTGTGCCGTTTACGATATTCACATATCCTGAATTAGCATGGTGCGGCTTGACTGAACAAGAAGCGATAGATAAAAAAATAAATTATAAAAAAAGCATATATCATTTGCGCGGATTGGGCAGAGCGCATACATTAGGCGAAATCAGCGGATTAGTAAAATTTATAGTTGACGCTGATACTGAATTGATTATCGGCTGTCATATAATCGGCGCGCGCGCTACTGAATTGATACATACTGTGCAATTAGCAATGAATAATAATTTAAAAATTTCAGCGCTTGCCGAACTAATTGCCGCGCATCCGTCAATGAGCGAGGCATTGATGGAAACCGCGCGATTAATTGAAGATTAAAAAAAATATATGGGGGGTTTTTAAAATGAATATCGGTTTAATGATAATCATCGGAATAGTATTTTTTTTAATTGTAATAGTTGTTTATATTATCAGTATTTACAATAATATTGTCAAAGAAAAAAATAAATGCGAAAATGCTTGGTCTCAAATAAAAGTGCAATTAATGCGGCGCTATGATTTAATACCGAATCTTGTAGAGACAGTCAAGGGCTATATGAAACACGAGCGCGAGACATTAGAACGAGTAATACAAGCACGTAATATCGCGTCTAATACATTAAATAGCAATCAAATAAATGAAACAATAAAAAATGACAATATATTAACCGGCGCATTAAAATCATTATTTATGGTATTTGAACGGTATCCTGACATCAAGGCAAACCAAAATGCAATGGCGCTGCAAGAAGAAATCACATCAACTGAAAACAAAATAGCGTTTGCGCGGCAGCATTATAATGACAATGTGATGTTTTATAATACATTTATACAGACATTTCCGCAAAATATAATCGCTAATTTTTTTAATTTTCAGAAATTTGAATTTTTTGATTTGGAAACGAGTGAAGCTGCGAAAAGACCAGAAATAAAATTTTAATTTTTTTTGGGTGGCGACAAGTGTTAAAAATAAAAGTAAATGATAAAACAATCGAAACAGAAATAACAAATCTCAAAAAATTTTTGGAATCAAAAAAAATAAATTTAGAAACTATTGTAGTCGATATAAACGGCAAGATATTAAAGCCAGAAGAATACAGTGGATATACATTAAAAAAAAATGATAAAATAAATATTTTTAATTTTGTTGGCGGCGGCTGAAAAAAATTTTAAAAAATTGAAATATGAAAAATTATAAAATCGGTATTGCTGGCATAGGCGGTATAGGCAGCAATATAGCAATGCATTTAGCGCGGTGCAATTATTTAAACTTTAAAATTGTAGATTTTGATAAAGTCGAAAAATCCAATCTAAACAGACAATTTTATTTTTTAAGCCAATTAGCGATGCCGAAAGTCAAAGCATTATTAGAAAATTTAAAAGACATAAATGCCTCCGCAGATAAAATTGAATATGCGTGTATTAAATTAGATGAAAAAATTATCCTTGAAATTTTTAGAGATTGCGATATAGTAATTGACGGCTTTGACAAAGCGGAAAATAAAGCTATGTTGATTAATTCATTTTGCAATAGCGGAAAATACATAATTTCTGCCTGCGGCGTTGCTGGTGCTGATTTAGAAAATATTAGAATAGAAAAATTAAATGATAGAATTTTTATTGTCGGCGATATGCAAACTGATTGTCAGCGTGCTAAATTATATTCATTTAAGGTTATGTGCGTGGCTTCAATAATGACAAAAATAATTTTTGATATTTTAAAGAATTAAATAAAAAATATTATTTATTTTAGGAGTTTAAAAATGGCGGTATTATCAACATTTAAAAAAGAACCCCATAATTGCCCGATTTGCGGAAATCAATTTAAAGAAGAGTTTATGTTGACCGGCTCAATGCGTCAAGTCAATATTAAAATGACAGAAGAATTGCGGACTATATATAAAGATTTTAACGGCAAACCAGTAGTGCCGTTTATTTATGATCTTCTAACTTGCCCTAAATGTTATTATTCTTCACTACTTACAGATTTTGACAGTATCTATCCGATAAAACCGCAATATACTCAAAAAGAAAGCGAATATATAAAAAATTTGAGAGTAGAAGTTTTAAAAGAGCAAGCGACGCGTAAAGAATTAATAGCAAATATTTCATCTGTAAATTTTGACGCCGAAAAAAATTTAGAGACCGGCTTGGCTGCGTATATGCTTGCGATAGAATGCTATAAATTTTTTGATGAAAAAAAAATACCAGATACTAAACGCGCAATATGCTCACTGCGCGCAGCATGGCTTGCGGCAGATTTGAAATTAGACGACCTAAAAAATAAATATTATAAATTAGCACAAAAATATTATTCGCTGATTGCTAATAGACCTGACGATAGCGAGGGCTTTAAATTAGGTCCTGATTGGGGCAATAATTTCGGATTTGAAGGCGTGCGATATATTGACGCTGTATTGAATTTGCGATTTATCGATGATATCAAAGATATTAGCAAAAAATTTGAAATACTGCAAAATATTCGCGCAACATTTTCTAAAATTCGCGGATTTGGCAAAGCGAGCCAGACCAAACGCGGACCACTATTAAAATTATCAGAAGATATGTTCCAAAAGATACAGCCGCTGTATGATAAAATTAAAGAGTTAGTAGATAAAAAAATTACAAACGCTGAAAACATCTCATTTAATTATGACAATTCAGTTTCAAATATGACAACTGTAACTGAAACAGAACAGCCAAAAACCAAGGACAATAATTGTGAACAATTTGCTGAAAATTATGATGACGAAGCAACATTAGAATTTGACGATGAAAAAATAACAGAAGATAATATTTTACAGGATATTGACGAACAAATAAAAAAAGCTGCTATTGAAATTGTTAAATACGCGCAGCGCGTAGGTATAAAAAGAGATACGATTACAGACATCGAAAAAATTTTAAAAAAATATTTTAAAAATTAAAAAGGCGGTATAGCAAATCAAATGAGAATCTCCAAAAAAAATCTAATAATTATAGCAATCGCAATATTTTCGTTTTTTTTGCTTGCGGTTAATTGCTCGAAAAAAAATAAAACTGAAGAAAAAAGTTTTGTAAATTACGGATTATTGAATTATATAAGCGATGACGCATTATTTATTTTCAAAATTAAAGATTTATCTAAAACATATGCTGAATTTCAAAATAGCGATTTTTATTATAATTTGATGAAATATGAAATAGTGCAATCTGCGGAAAAATATTTAGATGCGCAAGATTATTCGCAAATCGAAAAAAATTATGGATTTAAGCCGTCGTTAAAATTACTAATAGATTTAATCGGTAAAGATTCGATTTGTTCAATTTCAATGAATGATGCACTGCCGGTTGTAAAATTTATTTTGCAATATGACGATACAATAAAACCGATAATCGAAAAAATCGATAGAAAATTTACGCCTGACCAAAATGATAAAGAATTAACTGTTTCCATAACTGATTATAAAAAAATCAAAATTAAAAGCGTTAAAATTTTAATACCTGATTTAGTTGCTAATATAGACAAAACGCGCAATATAAAAACTGAAACAAGTCTGCATTATTTTTTTGATAATAATATTCTGTGTTTATCAAATGATTTAGCGGCTGTTCAAAAAACTATTGATTTAATGGCTAATGATTCAAAAAATGTCAAGCCGATAGTGTCAGATAAATTATTTATGCAGACATTTGCTAATTTAGATTTATCAAGTCAAACGATAGTATATTTTAAGATGAAAGAAATCGGCGAAGTTTTGAAAAAATCATTAGCAAATTACAATATTAAAGATATTGATAAAATTTTTAAATCTTGGGATTTGATAAACGCTACTGGCTCGACATTTGATATAAAACAAAAGACAATAATTAAGACATATAATGTTTTCAACCACGAGACCGAAAATCAGAAAATGCTGAAATTAATGCAAAAAAAAGCGACGAATCTTCAGACGCCGAATTTAATTCCTATTAATGCGCTGCTATATATAAGCACGAATGTTATTGACGCTAAATTACTATTTGAAAATTATCGCGAAACTTTTGATGCAAAGACCAATAAAGAAATAGACGCATTTTTAAAAACATTCAAACAAAATGTTAAATTAGATTTTGTCGATGATTTGTTGGGCAATTTAGGCGGCGAAGTATCTTTTGCAATGTTTGATATTAATCTTTCATTAAATCCTATGGACGCATTAAATTCATTAGCGCTTTATTCAGAAGTAAAAGATAAAGAAAAAATGAATAAAGCGATGAGCGCATCTTTGAAATACGCTGCGCCGAATATTAAATTAGAAAAAGAAAAATATAAAAATACAGAGGTTTTCAAAATTGTAGATACGAAACAGCCGTTTAAAAAAAATAGTCTTTCATACGCATATCAAGATAACATCATTGTTCTATCTACTTACGATACATTGAAAAAAATTATTGATACTCGCGAAAAAGAAGAAAGATCAATAATTGCTCAAAAAAAACTTGAAGAGATAAAAGACAGATTAAAAGATTCAAATTCATTTTTATTTTTTGATTTTCGCGAATTTGTCAAAAATGTAAAAAACATCTGCGATGCGCTGACTATATTTTTTGATCCGCAGGATAAATATTATTCATTATACGCTGTTCCGATTTTTGATATGTTGTCTTATATAGATACAATTTCCGGATTTTCAAAAAATGACAATAACGGCGTATATTCAGAAATGTATATTTTTATGTCAACGCCTGAAAGATTAGCGCGTAAAAATAAAGAAAAAAAAGAAAATAACGCGCCTGCTAATTAAATTAAAAATATGTTTGCAAAAAAATATTTTGAAATAATTAGTAATGATTTTATCGAATGCCGAATATGTCCGAATAATTGCAAGATAAAAAACGGCAGATCCGGCTTTTGCGGAACGCGCGAGAATCAAACAGGTAAATTATTTTTAAAAACCTACGGTAAAATTTCCGGCGCGGCATTTGACCCGATAGAAAAAAAACCGTTATATCATTTTTATCCGA
Source organism: bacterium (assembly GCA_029551925.1). Lineage (GTDB taxonomy): Bacteria > JAGOBX01 > JAGOBX01 > JAGOBX01 > JAGOBX01 > JAKPEO01. Next base: position 16,550 of record JAKPEO010000113.1, on the reverse strand, counting down.
ATAGAGAAATTTTATCTATTGGTTCAGTCGGCTGTAATCTAAAATGTATATTTTGTCAAAACAGCGATATTTCGCAGGAATATAATTTTGATTATTTATACAGCGCGCCATCTGAACAACTTTTGGAATTATCTCAAAAAAATAAAAATAATATAGGTATTGCATTTACTTATAACGAACCGCTAATTAATTTTGAATTTGTGTTGGATACAGCCAAATATTTTATTGAACATAATCAAAAAACAGTTATTGTTTCAAATGGCTTGATAAACGACGAGCCGCTCAGAGAGTTGCTGCCTTATTTATCCGCTGCGAACATTGATCTAAAAGGCGATAATGATTTTTACAAAAAGAATTGTTATGCCGGTAGTTTTGATAATGTTTTATCGATAATCGAGAAAATATACAAAAGCGGAAAAATTGTAGAAGTCACTAATTTAGTAGTCAGCGGCTTAAACGATAATATTCAATCTATAAAAAAAATAGTAGATGCGGTCTCTGAAATAAGCGCTGATATTCCGCTTCATTTTTCGCGATATTTTCCGCGTTATAAATATTCCGCGCCTGCGACTGATATTGCGATATTAGAAAATGCGTATGATTATGCGATTACAAAATTGAAATATGTCTATATCGGCAATATATCGTCAAATAACTATAATAATACTATCTGCAAAATCTGCGGAAACATTGTGATAAAACGATTTGGTTATAATTCTGAAACAAAACTTATAAACGGCTGCTGTTCTAATTGCAATGCCGAAATTTACGGAGAATTTTAAAAAAATATGTTAATAAAAAAAAGACATAAAACAAAAGAAATAAAAATTAAAAATCTTGCGATTGGCGGAAATAATCCGATTATTGTACAGTCAATGTGCAATATAAAAACAGAAAATACTCGAAAATTATTAAATCAGATACAAAGATTAGAAAATGCTGGCTGCGAAATTATTCGCGTATCGGTAAAAGATGAAAATGACGCCAATGCCTTAAAAAAAATAACTGCTTGCATCAAAACGCCAATTGTTGCTGATATACATTTTGATTATAAATTAGCATTAAAATCAATAGATGCAGGTGTAGCAAAATTAAGAATCAATCCGGGCAATATCGGGGCTTTATGGAAAGTCAAAGAAGTTGTGAAATCCGCAAAGATAAATAAAGTGCCTATTAGAATCGGCGTAAATTACGGGTCTCTTGAAAAAGAGTTAGTCAAAAAAATTGAAAATAAAAAAATGACTGTCGCTGCGGCAATGGTAGAAAGCGCAAGAAAAGAAATAAAATATTTTGAAAAATTGAATTTTACAGATATTGTCGTATCTTTGAAAACATCAGATATTCAGCAAACAATAGAAAGTTATATGGAATTTGTAAAACACTTTAATTATCCACTGCATATAGGTATTACAGAAGCTGGCACGATAAAATCAGGACTTATTAAATCTGCGATAGGTATCGGATATTTATTAATGCAGGGGATTGGCGATACTATACGCGTATCGCTTACTGCCGATCCTGTGGAAGAAGTTTATGCGGCATATAATATTCTTTCGTGTTTGAAATTGCGCAGCGATTTGCCTGAACTTGTATCCTGTCCTACTTGCGGACGCACTGAAATAGATTTGATTAATCTTGCTAATAGAGTAGAAAAAATATTATATTCTATTAAAAAGCCAATAAAAGTCGCAGTAATGGGCTGCGTTGTTAATGGTCCGGGCGAAGCGCGGCACGCTGATATTGGCATAACTGGCGGGAAAGGCGTCGGATTATTATTTAAAAAAGGCGAGATTATAAAAAAAGTAAAAGATACAGAAATATTTGATGAACTTATTAAAGAATTGGAACAATACAAATAACTAACGCAATAATAAAATTACCTGAATTTGTTAATTATATAGGAGTATTTTTAACTTTTGCTTGCAATTTAAAATGCGATTATTGTATAAATAAATTGGGCGGCAATTTAAAAAAAATCCAAACTCTATCTGACGCTGATTGGATCAAGGCATTAAATAGATTAGAATTAAAACAGGATTTACCAATTACTCTGCAAGGCGGCGAACCGACTTTGCATAAAGATTTTTATTATATAATAAACAATCTGCGCGAAGATATAAAAATTGACATATTGACCAATTTAAAATTTGATGTTAAAAAATTTATAAGAAAAATCAAACCGCAGCGATTATTGAGAAATGCATCGGATGCGCCGATTAGAATAAGTTATCATCCGCTATTAATGCAGCAAGACAAATTAATTAATAATGTTTTACTTTTGCAAAACGTCGGCTTTAAAATAGGAGTGTTCGGCAAAAATTTCCCTGATTTTGAAAATTATAATACGGAACTGCGCAAGAAATGCGAAGATAAAAATATAGATTTTCGAATGAAAGAATTTTTAGGTTTTTATAAAAATAAACTTTATGTGACATACAAATATCCTGACGCTGTTAGTGGTAAAAAAAAATATAATAGTTAAATGCAAGCCGTCTGAATTATTAATTAATCCGGCGGGCGAATTATTCAAATGCCATCATTTTTTGTATTCAAATATTAATAGTTGCGGAAATATCACAGATTTTAATTTTTATCTGGATTTTAATGAAATAACTTGCTATAATTACGGCTTATGCAATCCGTGCGATGTGAAAATAAAACGGTTTTGAAAAATCAAAGCGATTTTTATTTTTTATTTTTTTTATCTATTTTTCTAGATAACTTATAAAACGCTTTTTTGTTTATATCTGCGTTTATCTTTAAAAAGTAATTGTATCTTTTTTTTAAAACTTAATTTTATGCCTGTGTATAAAAAAATCCAGTCGCGTAAATTTAATAGATAATAACGCAGCCATAATTTGTATTTTTTATTGCGCCGCAAAAAAAATAATTTTATTTTTGTTAGAAATATAGACAATTTCAAATACGGCTGTTCATAAAGATAAAAAGGCGAACTCTTAGCACTCAACCAATAATCATCATTTATATAATTATTTTTTTTGCAATTTTCATATAATTCTGTGCCTGGAAAAATTGTCAATATCCCCCAGCCGCCGGACGAAACTTTTGTCTCTTTCAAAATCGCCAATGTTTCATTAATTGTCTTATTTGTCTCCCCCGGATTACCGACCATTAAAAATATATCTGCAATAATGCCGAATTTATCCGCTAAATTAATAGCGTTAATAATTTCTGACTGCGTGATATTTTTTTTTATATTTTTCAATATTACTGGCGCTCCTGATTCTACACCGTAATTGATTGCGAAACATCCGGATTTTTCCATAATTTCCAGCATTTCAGCATCAATTGTCTTTACATTTGTTTCACAAATCCAGCATATTTCGATTTTTTTTTCAATTAATAATTTACAAATTTCTAATACTCTTTTTTTGTTTATTGTAAAAGCATCGTCAACAATATTGATAAATTCAACATTATGCGTTTTATATAAATATTCGATTTCGTCAACTACATTTTGCGCTGAACGATAGCGCACTTTTCTGCCCCAATATGCGCTTGTCGAACAATAAGTGCATTGAAACGGACAGCCGCGCGATGTGATAATTGACGCTGTTTTAAGCGCGCTGATTTTTCTTCCTTTAAATAAATATCTGTCGTCATAATGCGTAAATTTTACTGATATATCGTCAAAATTTTCATAGCGCGGATACGGCAACTCGTCTAAATTTTCAATTGGCTGACGTTTCTGCGTCTCAATGATTTCATTTTTTTTTCTAAAACATAAGCCATTGATTTTTTCAAAATTTTTATTTGTAATCAAGCAATCTATCAATTCCGAAAATGTTTGCTCTCCTTCGCCAATTACAATAAAATCAATAAAATCATAATTAGACATTATTTGTCTCGGCAAAATCGAAGAATGCGGACCGCCGATAATATTTATAATTTTAGAATTAATTTTTTTTAGCGCTTTGAGAAATTCAAAAACTATCGCGCGTCTATCTGTAAAACACGAGGCGCCTACTATATCAGGCTTTTCTAAAATTACTATGTCTAATGCTTCTTCAAAAGATTTGTTTGATAGATTTAAAACTTTTATATCAATATTCGGATTTTTTAATTTTGCGTATTCTTTTAAATAATATAAGCCGAGCGAAGGAAATAATATTTCTTTATGAACAATATTAAAACCATTGTCCACATCTTTTAACGGAATATCAATCAATAAGATTTTCATTTTTTTATTTTGACGATATGCAAATATCAGTATTTATTTTTTGAATAGCGATTTTAATGTGTTTAATGTCTGGTTATAATCGCGTTTTTCATCTATGCGCTGCCGTAAAAATAAATTAATTTTATCAATCATATTAATAGCATAATCGATTTTCGGATTTGTGCCTTTAACATAAGCATTGATATTTATCAAGTCTTCAGCTGACCGAAAAGTTGCAACAGTCTCTTTGCATTTACCTGCCGCGTCCCAATGGTCTTTATCAATAATATCAACCATTACGCGGCTAATGCTTTGCAGCACATCTATTGCTGGATAGTGATTCCTATGCGCTAATTCGCGCGATAATACAATATGCCCGTCTAATATCCCGCGCACATTATCGGCAATTGGTTCATTCATATCGTCGCCGTCAACTAAAATCGTATAAAGCCCTGTAATTGAGCCGTTTTCAGAAGTGCCTGACCGCTCTAATAATGTCGGCAGTATTGCAAAAACCGAAGGAGTATATCCGCGCTGCGCAGGCGGCTCGCCAATAGTCAAACCTACTTGCCGCTGCGCTAATGCAAAACGCGTAACAGAATCCATCATAAGCATTACATTCAAACCTTGGTCGCGAAAATATTCTGCAATTGTATGCGCTACAAATGCGCCGCGCAAGCGCATAATCGCCGGCTGGTCTGATGTCGCTATAATAACAACGCTTTTTTTCAAACCTTCAGCGCCTAATTCTTTTTCAATAAATTCGCGCACCTCACGCCCGCGTTCGCCTATTAAAGCAATAACATTAACATCAGCGGAAGTATAGCGCGCTATCATACCTAATAATGTGCTTTTGCCTACGCCGCTCCCTGAAAAAATACCGATTCGCTGACCTTTGCCGATAGTCATCAATCCGTCAATCGCCGCTATCCCAACAGATAATGGCTCGCTAATTCTTTTGCGCGTTAGAGCATTAGGCGCAAATGAATAAATACTGCGTTTTTCTTTTGATTTTATCGGTGCTTTGCCGTCTGTCGGAATGCCAATACCATTTAAAATTCTGCCTAATAATTCATCGGATAATTCTACTTGTAGCGGTCCGCCAGTTGCTATTACTTCTGCACCGGGACCTATGCCTGTTATATCCCCGATTGGCATTAATAAAGTTCTGTTATTTTTAAAACCCACTACCTCTGCTAATATCGGCTCGGCAGAATTTTTTAATTTTATATGGCATAATTCGCCAACATTGCACGCTGGACCTGCCGCTTCAATTAATAATCCGATAATATTTTCAACTCTACCGCTTTTTTTTATTAAAGTTTTTGAACGTAGCGTTTTTTCAAATTTTGCCGATAATGTGCTGGTTGTTGTTTGCGCAGTCATTTTATTTTAATTCGTTTATTGTCTGCTTTAAATTATCAAATATATTTTCTAATTTTGTCTGCAATTTAGCGTCAAAATTGCCTTTATCTGTTTCAATAATGCAGCTGACCATATCAAGATTTTCAGCGCCTATAATTTTTATTTTTTCTAATCCGCTTATTTCGCTTAATATTTGATTTTTTAAACTCTCGATTTTTTCGACATTTTTTGGATTGACTTTTATTATTAGTTCTGTCGCTGTTGATACTTCCTGTAAAACTTCTGTCAATGAATTTATTAAAATATCTTCGCTGTAAGTTTCGATCTCTTTCGCTAAAACATAATTAACAATTTTTTTTATTATTTCAAATATTTCCTCGCGAATATCTAATAATTTAGTTTTTCGCTCTTGCTCAATTTTTAAAATTATATTATTTAATGCGCTCAATAATTGAGCGGTCTCATTTCTAAAATCATCAGCGGCTTTTTTATAGCCCTGCTCGTATCCTTCGTTCACAGCGCGCTCTTTTTCAATGGCAATTTCTGTCTGAGCATTTTGGATTATAGCGTTTTTTTCTTCTTCTGCCATCTTTAAAATATTGATTTTTTTCTGTTCTAATTCGAGCATTGCGCGATTTTCTAATTCTATAAGTTCATTTTTTTTATCTTCGATTTGTTTGCGCAGCGTGGCAAGTTGTTCTTCTAATTCTTTTTTTTCATCTATTGCAAATGTATTTTCTTTTACTTCTTTTATATAGATAGTTTCAGCGTCAAAATTTGAGCCAATAATATAATTACGGGTATTAACCGTTATGTCTGGCGCTTTGAAAATATGTGCTTCGTTTAACATTGCGTTATACTACTAATTCTTCTTCGCCGCCGCGCGCTATTATAATATCGCCGGATTCTTCTAATCTTCTAATTACATTGACAATGCGCTGCTGCGCTTCTTCGACATCGCGCATACGCACAGGCCCCATAAATTCCATATCTTCTTCGAGCATCTGCGCCGCGCGTTTTGACATATTGTTGAATATTTTTTGTTTAACTGTGTCATCAACTGCTTTCAATGCAACAGCCAATTCTTTTGTGTCAACTTCGCGCAATACCTGCTGCACTGATCTGTCATCAAGTAATACAACATCTTCAAATACAAACATTAATTTTTTTATTTCTTCCGCTAATTCCGGTTCTTCTTCTTCTAAATTTTCCAATATACTCTTTTCTGTGCCGCGGTCAACTTTATTTAATATATCTACTATCGCTTGCACGCCGCCGGCAATTGTGTATTCTTCGCTTACTAATGACGACAATTTCTTTTCTAATACTCGTTCTACTTGCCTTAAAATTTCCGGCGAAGTTCTGTCCATCGTAGCAATGCGTTTTGCTACATCCGCCTGTATCTCGACATTTAACTGCGGTAATATCGCAGCTGCTGTATCTGCGTCTAAATACGATAAAATCAACGCTATTGTCTGAGGATGCTCGCCCTGTATAAAATTCAGCACATGCGAGGGGTCCGCTTTGCGCACAAAATCAAATGGCTTGACTTGTATGCTTTGAGTTAATCGATTAATTATATCCATTGACCGCTGCGTGCCTAATGCTTTTTCTAATACCTGACGCGCATAATCTAATCCGCCTTGCGTAATAAAATCATTAGCCATTAACATCTCGTGAAATTCCTGTATAACCGCATCTTTATCGGAGGGCTCAACTTTCTCTAATTTCGCTATTTCTAATGTCAATTCTTCAATTTCTTTATCTGTTAAATGTTTGAATATATTAGACGAAATATCGGCACCAAGCGTAACTAAAAAAATCGCCGCTTTCTGTTTGCCTGTCAATTTATCTGTTTGAGCAGTTGCCATTTTTTATTGGCACCTCCGCTTAATTTATTTTAATATTATTTATTTTCAAATAACCATGTGCGCAATAATGCCGCTACCATTTCTGGATTCTTCTGCGCTGTTTCTTGAGCGTGCTTCAATAATTCTAATTTTTCACGCTCTTCCGGCGTTAATTCGGCTTCTAATAACAATTTTGAACCAAGCGCCGTATCCTGCGCGGCAAGTTCGCGTTTACGCAGCAATTCTTCTTTGCGCAATTTCCATCTCTTATGCATTTCAAATAAGAATATAAATATTATTACTAAAATTACAATACTTAACACTGTAATTTTGAATAATCGGTCTTTTTGCAATTGAGCAAGTATTAATCTATCTTCGTATTCAAATTCTTCCGTTCTGTCGAATTTCAGTTCTTGCACTGATACTACATCTTTTCTGTCAGGATTATAACCAATCGCTCCTTTAACGCCTTCTTCCAAACTCTTTAAAATTTCAGGAGTCAAATGCTTGTATTTTCTCTCGATTTTTTGAGCTGGCGAAGACGGTTTGGTAATTTCCCAAATACCATCTACAAATACTGAAGCGGTTATTCTTTTTATTTCTGGATTCTTTACTATTACTTTCTCTAATTTGTTCGGTTCATAATTCGTGCGAACTTCTTTCTTTTCATATTTTATTGGTCCGTGCTCTGCGCTTTTATAAACAGGAATATTATCTGATACGCCTGGTCTGCCACCTTCTTTAAAACCGATACCTTCAAATTTTTCGTCTAATGATTCTTCGCTGCGTTTGATGGGGTCAAAACCAGGATTGGAAAATTCTACTGATTTTTGTTCTTCTTTATCAAAATTCATTTCAAGCGTGACTTGACAAGTGAATCTTTTGTGCCCTAAAATTTTACCTAATGAATTTTCTATTTTGGCACGTAATTTTCGTTCTTCACGCTCTTTGATTTTATTTTGTAAATCTACTTTTGTCTCTGTTTCGATTTCTTCATTATTCAAACCATCGTTCATAGTTTCGCCAGTAGCGGCATTAATAACTACTATATTTTCTGGCTTGCAATTCGGAATATAATAAGCGGCCAAATTCACTATGCCTTGTATCTGCTTTTTATCTAAATTAACATACGGTTTTAATTCTAATGTGATTGACGCTTTAGACGGCTCTTCCATTGTTGAAAATAATGGTCTGTCAGGCAATGATATTGCAACATTCGCAGTTTTTACTGGTTCAAGCGTTTGAATTAATCTTATCAATGTCCCTTCTGTCGCTACTTTAAATTGCACTTTTTTCTCGTATTCAGTCAATCCGCGCGGCAGATCCTTAAATATTTCAAAGCCAACAATATTATTTTTTGGTAATTTGTTTTCGGACCCCAATCTTAATAATATATCGCTTTTGCTATTTTGCGGAACTTGCAGTATCCCTAAATTTGCGTCGAATTTATATGAAATACGCCAATCGTCTAATAATTTCTTTATTTGTCCTGCGTCCTCTAAACTTAATTTATGATCAAATAAAGGCGTGTATTTCTCGCGAGTGGAATAGACAGTAATGAATATTAAAAATAATATTACAACGACAATAACAGAAATATAAATTATCTTTTGAGCGCGAGAAAGATTATTCCAAATATTCAATCCCTGCTCTTTAAGTTTATTTATAAATTCCTTCATTTAATCCCCTCGCATTTAATAAACGCAGTAATTATTAATTATACTTTTTATCATAGAATTTGTAAATATTTTTTTTATTTATTTTTTTTATTCAACTTCATTAAAAACTAATTTTTAATTTTATCTTTTCCTTATAAAATTGTCAAGTATAAATTAAATTTTAAATTTCAAAATCTCCGTAAATTTTTCATCACTAAAACACAGTCTAACGATAAATTTCATTTGAAAATCACAAACTTCTCAAAAAATTATATAATTCTTCTGGCGTTGTAAATTGCGAAATTTTTTCGCGGGTTTTTGGCTGATTGAGAATATAACTTATAATCGAAAGCATTGTCAAATGCGCGGTTGGTTCATTTTCCGGCGAAAGTATCATAAAAAATATATTACACGGTTGTTTGTCAATTGCATCAAATTCTATTTTTTCGCCAGATATAGTGATACCGCAGCATATTGCTACTTTATCTACTAAATTTGTGCGTATATGCGGCACCGCTATTCCATAACCAAAACCAGTACTCGATAATTTTTCACGTTCCATAATTTCTTTATGTAATGTTTCGATTTCTTTTATTACACCTTCTTTTCTAAATAAATCAAGCAATTCATATATGACACTCATTTTAGTGCGAGATATTAATGGCACTTTAATCAATTTTTTATTTAATATTTTCTTTAATGGATAAGTGTCTATTTTTAAAATATTTTGTTTTTTGAATATTTTTTCTACGCCGACTATCCATAACTTCCATTTTTTTAATGAATATTCAGTAAGTATAATTCCTACTATTTCAAAAAATATTATTGACGGCAAAATAATATTAAATATTTTCTCGCCTGTTTTTCCAAATAATAAATACAAATATATCGCTTCTATTGCAGGCACTCCGGCTTGCGGCAGCAGCATCAACGGTAAAATTTTTTTTATTTTAGTATCTTGATCTGCCAATACGCAACCGCACCAAGTGCCTATTATCTTGCCAATCATTCTTCCAGCTATATAAAATAGAATATATTTTAAATCTATTAATTTTATTCGGTCTATTTCTATTATTGCTCCTATAAACGCAAAAAAGAACAAATTTAAAATCTGCATTATATTCGATATTTTCAATGAATCAAATAAATCAAATGAATGATAATTTGCAAGCAAAAAACCTGATACAACCGCAATAATCAAAAACGGCATTTTTAAATATAATGATATGCCCATACATAATGTCAATGTTCCAAATATTGTAAGAAATGTTTGAGTTGACGGCGCGGCAGACACTTGAAAAATAGAAAGAAAAAAATTAAAACCGGGAATTTCAAATTCTTTTTCTTCGTTAATTTTAAAATCTTTTTTTCTAACTATCAATTTTAAAATAAAAAATAATAATACCGCTATACATAGGGATAATAATAGTTCATTAACTATCGCTTTAAACAACAGGTTAGAATCATATCCTTTTTTTTATACATATAACATTATTTTTATTTCTAAAAACACAGCAAATAATAATATTTCAATAATATCGCATAAAACTAATACATTTGTTAATAATGATTTTAATTGCCCTTCGACATTATATTTTCGCAATAAAATAAATATCGCTGCTGGCGCGGTAGAAATGCCTAATACTGCTATGATTAGCGAATCTAAAAGCGTAAAATCCAAAAACTGAAAAAATATAAAAATTATTAGCCAAGTAATAAGCGCTTGTGTTATTGCTATTATTATAGGCGTAGCACCGGCTTTTGCTATTCTTTTCAAATGCAATTCTTCGCCGATACTAAACGCTATTAAACTTAATAATGCAAACGCTACAAATTTAAAACTTTCAAATGACTGCTGATAATAAAAATTTGAATAATTAAACAAATTTAAAAAATACGGACCTACTGCTAATCCGCCGAGTAATTGCCCAATTTCTTCGTTTATTTTAAAAAATCTGCAAATCCTGCCGCCGAATATTGCCGCAAGTATTAATATTCCCAGACTTATTAATTGATACGCTATAAAATAATGACCTTGCATATTTCTCCGCTAAAAAATTAGACTCTTATTTATTTTTACAAGAACTATTAATTATAGTGTCGCCTTGACAGCCGCTAACTTCATATTGTATTGTGATATGAGTAATGCCGAATTCGGAAAATAATATTTTTTGGATTTGTCCAGTTAATTCGCTCGTTTTACTGACCATCATATCTTTTATATTTATATGCGTTTCAAAAAAAATTTCATTATCAGATAGCGACCATATATGCGTATGATGGATATTTTCTATGTCTTTAATTTTTAAAAGTGCTTTTTCAATCTTCAATAAATCAATATTATCAGGTGCGCCTTGCAGTAGAATATGCAGCGTCTGTTTTATTATATCCCAACTTTCTTTTAAAATATACAAAACTATCAACGCTGTTATAATAGCATCTATCCAATAAATTTTATAAAAATACATCAATATTGCGCCGGCTATTACGCCGATAGACGAAAAAGTATCAGCTAACAAATGCAAATACGCTGATTTTATATTCAAATTTTCAGAGGAATGATTATGCAATAACAAAACCGAAATAAGATTGCCTAATAATCCAATCACTGCGACTATAAACATAATTTTGCTATTTATAATTTTGGGCTCTATAAACCGATGATACGAATGTATTAACAAAAATATTGAGATGCCCCACAAAGCCGCGGCGTTGATTAATGCTGATAAAATCTCAACGCGTTTAAAGCCAAAAGTATGTTTATATGTTTTAGGTCTGACGCTGATTTTGCGGCTGATATATGTTAATACAATTGACGCTGTGTCCGATAAATTATGGACAGCATCTGATATTAATGATAAACTATTTGATAAAAGTCCGCCGATAATTTCTGAAATTGTTATTAGTAAGTTAAAAGCAATGCTTAATAGTAATTTGAGGTTTATCTTATCTTCATAATTATTATAGTCATTATGATTATTATGACTATGATAATTTTGTGCGTTATCTTGCATTTTTTATTTTTAGTTGTTTTATTAAATGAGGATAATTTTCTATTAAATAACTTAATATACTAATCATCCTCATTTTATAATAAAAACTTTTTTATTAAAAAATCACACTAATCCCTGGTCAATCATTGAATCCGCAACCTTAATAAATCCGGCAATATTAGCGCCTTTTAAATAATTAATATAATCGCCTTCTTTACCATATTTTGCGCACTGTGAATGAATCTCGTTCATTATCATCTTTAAACGATTATCTACTTCTTCACGCGTCCAGTTTATATGCAAGCTATTTTGTGACATTTCTAATCCGCTTACAGCCACGCCGCCGGCATTTGCCGCTTTACCCGGCGCATACAATATTTTGTTTTGAATAAATATTTTTTGTGCGTCCGGCGTGCTCGGCATATTTGCGCCTTCTGCCACACAAAAACAACCGTTTTTCACCAGAATTTCCGCATCTTTACCATCTAATTCATTTTCAGTAGCGCAAGGCAAAGCAATATCACATTTAATATTCCAAGGTCTTGCATTTTCATAATACTCGCAATTAAATTTTTCAGCGTATTCTTTTATTCTGCCGCGTTTGATATTTTTCAATTCAAAAAGAAAATCTAATTTTTCAGAATTAAAACCTGCTTTATCATAAATCATTCCATTTGAATCAGACGCGCTTACTACTTTTGCGCCTAATTCCAAACATTTTTCAATTGCATATTGCGCGACATTACCAGAACCGGAAATTGTTATAGTTTTTCCTTTTATTGTTTCTTTGCGAGTTTTCAGCATTTCTTCTACTATATAAATTAAACCATATCCCGTAGCTTCTGGTCTTATTAAACTGCCGCCCCAATTTATTTTTTTACCAGTTAATACTCCAGTAAATTCATTTTTTAATTTTTTGTATTGACCAAATAAATATCCGATTTCTCGCGCACCGACGCCAATATCGCCAGCAGGCACATCTGTATCAGGACCAATATGCCGCCATAATTCATTCATAAACGCTTGACAAAATCTCATAACTTCATTATCTGATTTGCCCTTAGGATCAAAATCCGAACCGCCTTTACCACCGCCCATAGGCAATGTAGTCAGCGCATTCTTAAAAATTTGTTCGAACGCTAAAAATTTTAATATGCTGAGATTAACGGTAGGATGAAAACGCAAGCCGCCTTTATATGGACCTATCGCGCTATTCATCTGCACGCGATATCCGCGATTTACTTGCACTTCTCCTTTATCGTCAAGCCAATTGATTCTAAACATTATTACCCGTTCTGGCTCGACTATTCTCTCTAATATCTTCGATTTTTGATATTTGGGATTACTTTCAATAACTGACCATACAGAATTTATTACTTCAATTACCGCTTGATGAAATTCCGGTTCATTCGGATTTTTCGCTTTCAACATCTGAAAAAATTCTTCTTTATTTAATTTTGACATAAAAAAAGTCCTCCTAAACTAAGATCAAAAAAACGCCAAAATATTATTTTATTTTTTTTATTTGTCAATGTTTTTATTTTAGATATAAAAAAATTGGGAAACCGCAATATTTCGACAGTTTCAATTTTTTTTCAAAACAGAAAATAAAGGCAATTAAAAAGTTTTAAATTTCTTAATTGATTCCGAAACTTTATTGAATAGATAAACAAGTTCTATTATTTCTTTGCCAGTTTTTTTTGCTTTTTCAGATTGTTCAGAACTTATTTTACTTATTTCTTCTATTTTCAAATTTATTCCCAACATTTCATTATATACTTGTTTAAAAAGTTCGGACATTTTCTTTATCGAATCTATTGTTAAACTAATTGAACTACGAATATCCATAAAATTATTTTGAAATTCTTTTACCAATCTAACGCCATTATTAGCATCTTCAATTTCCACTTGAAAATTTTCATTTAATTCTTTAATCTGTTCTGTTATTACATTAACCACTTTATTTATTTCTTCAATTTTTGCGCTGCTCTGTATCGCAAGTTTACGCACTTCATCAGCAACAACAGCAAAGCCGCGGCCATATTCGCCAGCGCGCGCTGCTTCTATTGCGGCATTTAATGCAAGTAAATTTGTCTGTTCGGAAATTTTCTCTATGATTTTAGAAATCAATATAATTTTTTTTGATGAATCGTTCAAATTACTGATTATCTTAAAAGTTTTATTTACAGAATTATTTATAGCATTCAACCCCATTATTGTTTTATCTAATATATTTTCACCTTCTTCGGATATTTTATTCGTAGCATTAGAAATATTTTTGGTTTCTTCTACGCTCTGATTAGTTTTTTCTATTGAAGAAGTTAATAAATTTATCGTATCTTTGATTTTGGAATTATAATTATTTTGCGCTATTGTCCCATCTATAATTAATTTCATACTATTGGTGGTGTTTGTAGAAATTAAAGCCATAGTTTCAGACATATCTTGCAATTGCATTATCAAATATTTTATCGATAAAATAAATTCATTAAATAATATAGCCATTCTTTTTATTTCATCATCATATTTTTTTTTATAAACTTCGCAATTTTGACAGCCATAATCTTCAATATTTTCAAATGATTGTTCTCTTGTTTTTTTTAAAAAACAAAAAACATCGCTATTTTCATAACAATAACAATCTTTTTCAACACAATTTTTTATTTTAAAACATTCATTTTTTAAATCTATTTTATACTTAATAGTTAAATCGCCATTTACTCCTTTTTTAAATAATTCCGTAAAATTAATTATCGGATTAGTAAATTTTTCTGAAAATATTTTGGATAATAAAATAATAACAATAGTAAAAATCAGAAGCATAACAAAAAAAAATAACATAAAAATATATACTTTTTTAAACGCTGTTTTCGATGATATTTGATTTAATAATATCCAATTTTTTGAAACGAAATTAGAATTAGTAATTTTCTCAACACTATAACCATATAAATATCCTGATTTAATAAAATAATCTGTTTTTTTATGAGTTAATATATAAATAATATCGTCTTTATCATATTGTTCAAACAATTTGAATTTACCGTTTTTTCTAATAAATTCAGGCGCTGATATTATCTGAAAATTTTTATTTAATAAAATAGAATAACAATCTTCGCTTTGAATATTATTATTTATAATTATCGAATCATTTATCGAATATATCATTTCTACTGGCAAAAACACTATCATCGCTCCGATAATATTTTTTGACGCCTGCAAATACACTGGTGCGCCAATAGCAATCACCGCATGATTCAAAAAATCATCAAAATACAAATCACTAATCCAGACATTACCGTCTCTTATAATTGTTTCCAAATATTCAGCATTATATTGTTTGTAATAATTATTCTGATTTTTTGTCGCTATTATTTTCCTTTTGTCGTTTAATACTAAAATTTCATAGATTTCCGGATAGGTTTCAATGTATTTTAATATATTGCTTAAAATATTGCCTTCTACATCATCAACGAATATTTCTTGCATAACATTTAAAGATGACCAGCCAATTAAATTATTTTTTCGTTCTAAAATATTTTTATTGATTTTTTCAAGTGTCTCTGCTGCTAATAATCCAAAATTTTTGCCTATTTCAGTTGCAATTAAATTTTTAAAATAAACAAATGATAGTATAGCAAAAACAAGCATCGGAAAAATAGCCAATACTATTATGCTTAAAGTCAATCTTTTTTTTATATTCATTTTTTAAAGTACCTCAAAAGATTTAAATTGATTCCTGAAATTAAAAAGAAGATATTTTCACTTCTTTGACTTTTGCAATTTCAGCGCCGACTATAACCACAGCATATTTGTGCAAATATTTTTCTTGCGATAATTCTTTATCCGCGCTGTAGCGCTCTATCTATCTGCGCGTTTCCGTGCGCCGAATTAAATTCCGATTCTAATGTGATATTCATCGCTATATTAAATCCGCTTGCTATACTGTCGAGCGTAATCGGATTTACGCCCGTTATAAATATTCCATCTATTACGCTTTTTGCGACATCTTTGATTTTTTCAAAAAATTTTCTAACAAAACCTGTCTTGCTTACTATTGCTTTAAACGATTCTATTCTAAAACTCAATAATTCATTTGCAAAATGGTCATATTCATCGATTATTATATAATTTTTTTGCAGTAAATTAGCAGCATCCAATATTTTAAATAATTTACTCATCATATCTGCTGATTCGTCTGTTCTATCAATATCCGCATTAATATATTCCAATTTGTAATGTCCGTTAAATGCGTTTATAAAATTATAAATTTCATTTTTAAAACTTTTTAATAATAGTTCATCGGTTTTTATCGGCAGCCCAAAAAAATCAAAATTTAATAGATAATACGGATTGCGCAAAAGCGTAAAATTCTTAACTGTATACAAATCGCTAAATAATTTTTTAAATTTATATTTATGCCAAATAGCATAATAATAATTAATCATCACGCTCCACCAACTCTTGCCAAACTTGCGCGGCCGCAAAAATACTTAATACCGAG